>DATEBU010000091.1:0-3090 GCA_036516675.1 Minisyncoccota bacterium | reverse complement strand
AAGGGGCGCGCGCCATACTGCGGGTCGTAGCCGATCTGCGCAATCCACGCGCGCGCCTCCGGCTCCACCACGAGCATGATGCCTTTGGTCAAGAGACGCCTCTCCACCTCCGCCACCTGGTTCTCTACAATCTGGGCGAGCGCGCCCTTCGAGAGCACATCAAAGATGATGATGTCATCGAGCCGATTCAAGAACTCGGGGCGGAAGTGCTGCTTCAAGGCGTCGAGTACCTTCTGCTTGGTCTCCTCGTAGCGGGTGGCGTCGGTGGCCCCTGCCGCGCCGAAGCCGATGGAGGCCAGCCGGTCAATGAACTCGCCGCCGATGTTGCTCGTCAAGACCACGACCGTATTTTTGAAGTTGACCTTGCGCCCCTTACCGTCGGTCAGGTGCCCCGAGTCGAGTACCTGCAAGAGGATGTTGAAGACCTCCGGATGCGCCTTCTCAATTTCGTCAAACAGCAGAACGGCGTACGGGCGATGGCGGATGCGCTCGGTCAGCGTCCCGCTCTCCTCGTAGCCCACATAGCCGGGCGGGGCGCCGATAAGCTTAGACACTGAATGCTTCTCCATGAATTCGCTCATATCTACCCGCACCAAGGCCTCTGGGTCATTGAACATGAACTCCGCGAGTTGTCTCGAGAGCTCGGTCTTCCCCACGCCAGTGGGCCCCAAGAAGAGGAATGAGCCGATGGGCCTATTCGGGTCGCTAATCCCCACGCGCGAGCGCTTCACCGCGTCGGCGACCCTCTTAACCGCTATGTCCTGGCCGATGATTCGCTGCTTCAGTTCATCCTCCATTCGGGCGAGCTTCGCGGCCTCCTCTTCGAGCATCTTCGCCACCGGGATGCCTGTCCAGCGCGAGACCACGGAGGCAATCTCGGCCTCGGCCACCTCCTCGTTCAGCACTCGTCGCGACTTCTGCAAGGTCTTAAGGCGCTTCAACTTGGCTTCGAGGTCGCGCTCAATAAGCGGGATGCGGCCGTAGCGAATCTCGGCTACGGTCGCCAGGTCGGCCTTGGCGTCGGCGTTGTCGGCCTCTATCTTGAGCTTCTCGAGCTCGGTCTTGCCCGCACGGATACCTTCAAGGACCTCCTTCTCGTTCTTCCACTTGAGCTCGAGCTCCCTAGTCCGCTCCCGCAAGTCAGCTATCTCCTTCTCAATGACCTTGACGCGCTCTTTGATCTCCTTGCCATGCTCGCCTTCCTGGTCCTTCTGCAGGGCCTGATGCTCGATTTCGAGACGGCGGATGCGTCGGTCGGTCTCCTCAAGCACAGGCGGCTTATTCTCAAGCGCAATCCGCAGGCCAGAGGCCGCCTCGTCAATGAGGTCCACGGCCTTGTCTGGCAAGTAGCGGTCGCTGATGTAGCGGGCCGAGAGCTCAACGGCCGCCACAATAGCCCCATCGGTGATGCGCACGCCGTGGAAGAGCTCGTACTTGTCGCGGAGCCCACGCAAAATCGCAATGCCATCTTCTATCGAAGGCTCGTTGACGTATACCGGCTGGAAGCGGCGTGTGAGGGCGGCGTCCTTCTCGATGTACTTCTGATACTCCTTCAATGTTGTCGCGCCAATCATCCGCATCTCGCCGCGCGCCAAGGCCGGCTTCAACATGTTCGAGGCCTCAAGGGCACCTTCGGCCCCACCCGCCCCGACAATGGTGTGAAGCTCATCAATAAATATGACCACGCGACCCTCGGAGCGCTCCACCTCCTTCATAATGTTCTTCATCCGCTCCTCGAACTCGCCGCGATACTTCGTGCCGGCGACCAAGAGGCCGAGGTCGAGTGAGAGGAGCTCCTTCCCTTTCAGGGATTCGGGCACGTCGCCGGTAGCCATGCGCGCCGCAAGCCCCTCGGCTATTGCCGTCTTGCCGACTCCCGCCTCGCCAATTAAGACCGGATTGTTCTTGGTCCGACGTGCGAGTATTTGGATGACGCGGCTAATCTCAAGGTCGCGCCCAATAACCGGGTCGAGCTTGTTCTCAGAGGCGAGCTTGGTGAGATTGCGGGTGTACTTGGCAAGCGCGCGAAAGCGCTTCGGTTCGACAGGCTCACCGTCCTTCGCGTTCTTAAGCTCCTTCAAGACGGCGAGTGCCGCCTCGCGGCTGATAGAGAAGCGGGCGAGCACGTCAGCGGCCGACCCGGGGTGCTCGAGGACGGCGAGGAAGAGGTGTTCGGTACCCACGAATGCGTCGTTCATCCGTGCCGCTATCTTGCCGGCCGCCTCGAGCGCCTGGGCCAGGTCGGGAGTAAGGAATATCTGATAGGAGGGCGAGAGCACCGAGGAGGACTCTGGCGCCTCGAGGTGCTCCAAGACGGCATCAGCAAGCATGAGGGTGTCCACCTCCATCCGGTCAAGGATTGAGAAGACGAGCGACTCCTCTTGCAAAACGAGGGCCGCGAGCAGGTGGAGCGGGGAGACGTGGTTCTGGCCGCGCTCTATCGCAAGCTCGTGCGCGCGGCGCACGGCCTCCTTCGCTTTGGTGGTGAAATTGTGGAATTGGGGCATAGGGTATGTCTCTAATGATACCAAGAACCTATGGAGAACTCGTGACGGATGCGGTGGTCGAGGCCAAGAGCGCCCCAACCGCGTCCGCAGAGAAGAGAAGCCCGGGCATGCCACCTTGGGCAAGGCCAATCATGTTGCCCGCGATGTCTACCACGGCGCTCCCCGCCCCGATGTCTGGTAGGGTGGTGCGGATGCCGTCGAGGGCTACTCGAGAGATGATGCCGGTCGCGGCGGCACCGTCTGCTCCTATAGCAAGCGCCGTCTGGCCAAGCTGGAGGCTCGACGCGGCAACGAGGGTAAGCGCTGGAACCTTCGGCGGCTTTGCACCATCTGCAAAGCCGTAGAGCGCGATACCGTCTCCCACCTTCGAGAGTGAGGCGGGGAGTTCAGAGCCGTCCGCGAAGGTAATAAGCGCTTCTGCGGGGAGCGAGTCGAGTGCAGTGGTGACCACCGTACGCGCCTTCGGCAAGTAGGTGCCTATCGCAACCGCGGGTGTGGAGGTGCCGGTCTTTGCGGTATAGATACCCACGAGACGAGCTGCGTCGGCGCTGATCGCTGCCGTGACCAGGTCTTGATTAGAAGG
>DATEBU010000090.1:0-4187 GCA_036516675.1 Minisyncoccota bacterium | reverse complement strand
ACGCCTCCGAAAGACGTGCGAGAACATTCTCGCGTTGGAGCCCGGCGAGGAACCAACCGGCCTTGGGGCCCGAGTCGCGGGCGAGGAAGATGCGGTAGACAGCCTGGAAGAGCTCTTTAGGAGCGATGGGTACCTCCTCTTTGAGCGCGTGGAGGCGCGCGTGGAGCTCCTCTCCGGTGCGCTCCGACTCTTTCATATATGACAGTATCTCTCTTAGCGCCTTCTTCTGCACCTCCGAGAGCGCTACCTCGGGCATCATATCTTGCAATACATATTTGAACGACTCGGGGGCGTAGGTTGCGAGCCAGAAGCGCGCGTAGCGTGCGCGCTCCTCGAGCTTCGCCTCCTCGCCGTCAGAGAGACCGCCGCCCTTGGCAAGGGCGGCCTCTTTCACTAGGTCGAGGTGCGGCATCTGCACGACGAATGCCACCTCGCGGAAGCGCATCTGCCACGCGGGTGTCATTGCCCCTTGGTCCGAAGGCAGGTGCACGAGCTTGAAGACGCGGCTGTAGTCGTCGTTTGCGCCTTCGCGGGCATGCTCGGCGAGCTCGTCGTACCAGTCATACATGCGTGGCACCGACTCACCAGAGGGATCCACATCTATCTGCTCGCGAATATCCTTGCCGATCAAAGCAAGGCGAAAGACCTCGAGGGGGAAGAGGTCGCAGATATCTTTGGCACTACTCCCTCTACCCTTGGAGGAGGACATCTTGCGCCCATCCACCAAAAAGAATTCGTAGGGGATATCGAAGAGCTCAAAGTTATAGATTTCGCGCGCAATGTGGTTGGCGACATCGCGGGAGCCACCCTTGGTCGAATGGTCCTTACCGGCGCCCTCGATATCAACGCCGAGCGCAACCCACTTAGCGGCCCACTCGACCTTCCAGTACAACTTCACCTTCCCGCCAAAGGGTGAGACGCGAGCGGCGCGACCGCAGCCTTGTATGTTGTCCGGATTCCCATCGCATGTGTATCCCACGGTCGTGCCGTCGAACTCATAAGCACGCGTGGTCATCATCTTGCCGCAGTTCTCGCAAACGACCGAGACCGGGAGCCAGCTCGCGTCCTTCTCGGCTCCCGACACCTCCTTCATTATCCGGCGAATATCGGCTGCTCGTTCAATCGCCGTCTTGATGAGTGAGTCCATCTGCCCCGAGCGGTAGAGCTCGGTGGCACTGTAGTAGCTTGGCGTAAAGCCTGCGGCCTTATGCACTGCGACGAACTCCGCACCGAAGTATTCGGCGTAGTTAGCGAATCCAGGTTCTGGCGAGGGCACGGCGTAGAGGGGCTTGCCCAGGTGCTCCTTGAACCGCGCCCCATCGAGATAGCCCGGTATCGAGTCGAACGGGTCAAAGTCGTTTAGCTCGTAGTGGTACTCGTTTGCAATGCCCTTCTCACTCAAGACCTCCGAGACGAGACCGTGGATGGCCACCCCGCGCATGCTTCCCACGTGCACCCGCCCCGACATCGTCTTCTCGTCACGTATGAGAAACCGCTGCCCGTCTCTAGGCTTCCGGTTCTCTGCTATCTCCCCCGCTATCCGGTCGGCCCAAAACATAGGCCTATCGTATCACGCTAGCTTATCTTCTCGATGGTGTAGGTCTGGCGGCCTACGGGAGTCTCGAAAGTGAAGGTCTCACCCTTTTTCTTGTTCATGAGAGCGGCGCCCAAGGGAGAGATGTGCGAGAGCTTTTTCTGTCGCATGTCGGCCTCCTGGCTACCGACGATAATGTATTCGTGGAGGTCGGTAGACCCATCTTTCTTGATGGTGACCTTGGAGCCGAAGCTCACTGCATCCTTCTTCTTAGAGTCGGTCGCTATCTCGGCATGCTTGACCAGGTCTTCGAGCCGCTTGATACGCTCTTCGGTGGCAGCTTGTAAGTCGCGTGCCTCCTGGTACTCGGCGTTCTCAGAGAGGTCGCCAAGTGAGCGCGCGTACTCGAGGCTCTTCGCAATCTCGGTGCGACGGGTTGTCTTCAAATAGTCGAGTTCGCGCACCATGTCGTCGAACTTTTCCTGCGAGACTACCGTCTCGCGCGAGTCAGTAGCGGTCATAGTGATGGATAGCGGTATTGTACGGGCCCGTAGGTATTGCGCAAGTCGGAGGCGTAATCGCCGGAGATGCCGTACTTCTTAGTACGGCCCCGGTGCGGGTGCGGTCGAAGATGCAGCAAGGGCGCCATTACCGCCCACGTATACAGAATCTGCTGCGTGGAGCGAGACGAAGAAGTCACTCATCGCGTTTACCGCCTGCGAGCCTGCGCCCTCAGGCCCACGCTCAAGCACCACGGCGAAGGCGTAGCGCGGGTGCTCATAGGGAAAGAATCCGATGACCCATGAGTTGTCGTATTGATTGCGCGTCCCGGTCTGCGCGGTACCGGTCTTCGCGGCCACCGACACATATGGGACGTTGAGCATTTGCGCCAGCCCACTCGTCACCGTTTGTCGCATGCCCTGCCGCACCACCTCAAGATTCTCGGGCGCCACCGGGACAAGACTGCCGGTGACAGCGTCGCCCGCTACCAAGATTGGCGTATACAGCATACAGCCGTTAGCCACAGCCGCAGTCGCCCGCGCGGCCTGCAGGGGCGTCACCTGCATCGAGTATTGTCCAATCGCAGTGAAATACGTGTCGCCCAGGTACCACGGCTCGTTGAAGGTGCGCTTCTTCCACGCAGGGTCTGGCAGGAGCCCCGTGACCTCGCCCGGGAGCGCCACCCCGGTGGTCGTCCCAAAGCCAAACAGGCGATACCAGTGATTCAACCGGTCAATGCCGAGCCCGCGCTGGCTGCCGAATCCGCCACCGACGGTGTAGAAATAGATGTCAGATGACCAGGCGATGGCCTTGCGGATGTCGACCGCGCCAAGCGCCCGCCAGCCTGTGTAGCGATACTCCTTGCCCGGATTGTACGGGTCGGGGATGGTGAGGAGCGCATTGTCAACAATGATGGTGCTTGGCGTCACCAGCCCGTCTTCAAGTACGCCGGAAGCGACAAACGGCTTCACAATAGAGCCAGGGGTATATGCCCCGGCAATAGCGTGGTCGAGAAATGGACGTCCTTGGTCCTCATGGTAGGCAGCAATGGTCTCGCTCGGAGATCCCTCACTCATAACGGCCGGGTCGTAATGTGGGTACGAGACGATAGCGCGAATGGCACCGGTATCCACATCAAGTATCACACCTGCGCCAGCAATAAATCCAGAACGCTTGGCCCTCCCTGCGACCGCGGCCGCGAGGTGTCGCTCGAGCTCGGCATCAATAGAGAGCTGCAAGGTCGCACCGGGCGTGGCTCCCACTACCGCCCCTTGGGAGTGTACGCGGCCGACGGCATCTGTCTCGACAAGCATTTTTCCGTTTTCGCCACCCAGTTGGGCGTCGTATCGCTCTTCAAGACCAGCGGTGCCCGTCTCCTTGGTGTCGTAGTAGTTGCCCGAGCTATCCTTCTTTGGATACGAGACGTAGCCAATGACGGCCCCGAGTTCGGGGTACGGGTATCGCCGACGGACCGCGCCGAGAGCGGACGTATCGTTGTCAGCCAGCACAACACCATGCATGTCCGTGATAAGCCCCCGAGGCGCAAAGAGTATCGTCTCGGAGAGCGAGTTGTGAGCGCTCTGCGAGGCAAGAGCCTCGCCCTGTACCACTTGGAGGTATACGGCGCGCACGCCAAGCGTGGAGAGAGCCAGTACTAAGACCATGGTGAGGCCAAGATACGTTGCCCCCGAGAGTGGCTGCTCAATACGGCCCTCGAAGCGTGCGCGGTCAAATATCCCACCCTTCTCGGTATCGAGAAATATCTCATCTGGAGCAATCTCCAGATCTTGGCGCCGCCTGCCAAATCGCCTCATGAGGCGATAATACCCGGTGAAAGTCGCGAACGCACGAAGAGCGCGAGCGTCGTTACAAGCGCGCCGACGATGGTTGCGAGCGGGAGCGCGTGGAGCCCCGGCGTGAAATAGAGCGCGTCCGCCATGAGCCCAAGCGCGAGTGGGGCCGCGGGGATGGCAAGGGCCGAGAGCGCTACGAGAGCCGCCGTCAAGGGCCACGGGAAGAACAGGAGTGAGAGCGCGGCTGTCACGAGAACGGCAGGTGAGAACTTGATCATGGCGCGGGAGTCGAGGACGTCTGCCAGCTCGTGCCAACATCTACAAGCAGCACCCACGTGACTGAAAAAGGATTGATGAAG
>DATEBU010000089.1:0-7551 GCA_036516675.1 Minisyncoccota bacterium | reverse complement strand
GCGCGATAGTGTTGTGGTAGCTACACAACCATATGTCACCCTGGCATGGAGTCATACGAAGCCAGACGGCACGACGACGGGCCGGACCAGACATTTCTTCAGGGACTATGCTGGCATTGCCAAGATTGTTCGCGACGTGGACCTCCGAGATTGTATCCACAGTTGTCAAACACCTGGTGTTTGACAACTGGCGGACATCGATAATGATGGATGAATGCCCTTGCGGACAACATCGTTTGCACCCGGCGAGCACTACCATCTCTGCGTTCGCGGGAACAACAAGCAAGACATCTTTCGAAACGATAGTGATCGGGCAAGGCTCTTATTTCTTGTCACACATTTGCAATCACCGGAGTCGATACCGCAAGTCAGCAGGGCAATTGTTGAATATAAGAAGAACAAGACTCTGGATGCGGAGCTAGTTGCGCGCATTGTCGAGAGCCGGTATGTCTCTCTGGAAGCGCTTGCGTTCATGACGAACCATGTACATCTCGCGATATGCGAGCTAGAAGAGCGGGGTACTGTTCGATATATGCAGCGAGTGTTAAACGCGTATGCAAAATACTTCAATACGAAATACGAGACGGTTGGGCATCTGTTCCAAGGTCCGTATCGGGCTGTGCACATCGAAGACAACGACCAGCTGCTTTACACCTCTACCTACATTCACCGCAATCCGCGCGAGTTGTCCGGCGTAGCTGGGAGGGAACACAGGTACGAGTGGTCAAGTTACCAGGACTACCTTGGAGAGAATCGTTTTGGGAAGTTGCTTGACCCGTCACTTGTCCTTGATCAGTTCGACAGCCCTCAAGCGTATCGGGAGTTCGTGGATTCCAGTGTCGCAAAGGACGGTGCGCACTTGTTGACCCCATTTTGACTGAGTCGCCTGATTGTCAAACACCAGGTGTTTGACAAGTGGATTCCGTTCATTGACGCCACATCAGCCTCGAATCTCTCGTGGTCAAGTACGGGGTGGTGAAAGGGGGAGATGACATTCTCACTAGGTACATTGACCACCACCCCGACGATGCTACGAGAGGGGTACTCACACTCGACCTGGTTGAACTCAGGACAGTAGGTGCTGCCACCTCCTCTGCGATCGTCAGGTAGGGGAGAACGTTACCTCAAGGGGTCGAGAGATGGGGCCATTGCCTCATGCTTCTTGAGTACCGGGGTGGTGAGACAAAGATTACGCAAGAAGCGACCATGTAGACGGCGGCGGTTACTGGCCCCATTCCCAACTGGCCGCAGAGATGCGGTCGGTTCTGTTTTTCGACCTAAAAAGGTCGAGGGCGTATACTAGGAGCGATGGAGACACGAATAGTGAAAGATAGCGTCAGCCGCGCAGAACTCGCTGCGCTTGCGCACGAGCAGTACGGCGATGTCATCAAGGCAGTCGTGGACATAACGCAAGGGATTATGGGAGTGGGCGGTGAGCTCCATGTGGACATCCAATCGATTTTGATTGAGAAGGAGCATTCTCGTGGGGATGCGACGTGGGGCATCAACCTGTATCTCGATAAGACAGGGGACGATTTTGTCGAGTTCGATTCGATGATTAATTTGAAGCCCGCACTCGATAACAGGAGTCGCGGCGTAGAGGATATCGAAACTCGGGGAAAAGTCAGAGCGATTGTTAGCAAGTTAGTTGACTGACTATGGTAGTTTCGAAAGAACGATGGTTCACGCTCCCGCTTGCCGAGCAGCTTGGGCATATCGGGAGTGAGGTAGGGCGGGCCGCTAAGTGGCAGGGCCGTGATGAGCAGTCATTCTGGGGTGCGGTGACGCGCGCGCTGGAGCTTTTTGGCCTCACGCAGGAGGATGCGCGATGGACGAAGCGGCGGCGTGAGCTCGACCGTGCCCGGGAGAGCTTCGCGGACGCGGTCCTCGGGGGCGCAGAGTACCAAAGCGCTCTGTCCGACCTCGAACCCTACTTCATGCAATTCGCGCTTCTTGCTGTCCGTTGGCCAAGCGAGGTACAATAGCTCGGTCAATGATTTACTTCGACAAGGTCACGAAGAGCTATAACGGGAACGGGCCGGCGGTCGAAGACGTCACGCTCTCTATCGCCCCCAAAGAGTTCGTCTCTATCGTCGGCCACTCTGGCGCCGGCAAGACCACTCTCCTCAAGCTCCTCATGGCCGAGGAGCGCCCCACTGAGGGCGCGGTCTTCTACGAGTCCATTGATGTGAACGACCTTCCATTCTCCGCGTTGCACCACTACCGTCGCAAGATCGGCATGGTCTTCCAGGAGTTCCGTCTCATCCCCAACAAGACCGCGTACGAGAACATCGCCTTCGCGATGGAGGCTGCGGGGCGCACTGATGCCGAGATAGCCACCGACGTGCCCTACATCCTCGAGTTGGTGAACCTCGCCGACAAGGCCGCACACTTTCCTGACCAACTCTCGGGAGGGGAGAAGCAGCGCATCGCCATAGGCCGCGCCATCATCAACCAGCCCGAGATTATCATTGCCGACGAGCCTACGGGGATGCTCGACCCTATCAACACCTACGATGTTGTCGAAATCTTAAAGAAGATTAACGAGCTCGGTACCACCGTGATTATCACCACGCACAACCGGGGCGTCGTGGACGCTATCGGCCGCCGCGTGGTCACGATGGACCGCGGTAAGGTGGTCCGCGATGACGCCGACGGGCACTATGCCTTATGATGAGGATACGCCCATGATGGACTGGATGATCTTTAAACGAGTGCTCATGAGTGGGGCTAAGGACTTCGCCCGCGGAGGCTCGGTCTCGGCGGCGACCGTGCTTATCATGACGGTCACGCTTGCCATCATCAGCTCACTCGTCTTCCTCTTTGCGCTCCTCTCCTTCACCCTCGACACCATCAGGGACAAAGTGGACGTGGCGGCCTACTTCGTCACCACGGCGAGCGAGGAGGATATCCTCGCCGTTAAGCAAAAGCTCGAGAGCCTGCCGCAGGTGGCGAGTGTCTCCTACACGAGCGCAGAAGAGGCGCTCGCCACTTTCCGTGAGCGCCATGCCTCTGACGAGCTCACGCTCCAGGCGCTTGACGAGCTCGGCGGCAATCCGCTCGATGCCTCGCTCGAGATTCGAGCCAAGGACCCCTCGCAGTACGAGAGCATCGCGAGCTTCCTCCAGGCGTCCCCAGCGCTCTCCGCGGACGGAGCCTCAATCATTGACCGTGTCAACTACACGCAGAACAAGGACGTGATTGACCGCCTCGCCCTCGCGATACGCGCGACGCGGCAGGTAGGCCTTGCGGTAGTGCTCATCTTTGCGCTGGCCTCCATTCTCATTGCCTTCGCCACCATTCGGCTCGCCATCTACAGCTCTCGCGACGAGATAGCGGTCATGCGGCTCGTGGGAGCCTCCAACGCGTACATCCAAGGCCCCTTCATTGTCGCGGGCATCATCACAGGCGTTATTGCTGCGAGCATCGTCCTCCTCTTGTTGTGGCCCGCGACCCTCTATACTGGTGCCAAGACTGCCGACTGGTTCGGTGGTTTCAATCTTGCAAGCTACTATCTAAGCCACTTCGCCCTCCTCTTTGGTATCTTGATGGGCTCGGGGGTGCTGCTTGGCGGCGTGGCCTCGGTCTTGGCCGCGCGTAAGTACCTCAAGGTCTAGCTCGCATTATGGCCAAGGAAGGACACAAATACATATTCGTCCTTGGCGGGGTAATGAGCGGTGTCGGCAAGGGTGTCGTCACCAGCTCGATAGGCCTCCTGCTGCAACAGAAGGGCTATCCAGTGAACCTGGTCAAGGTGGACCCGTATTTGAACGTGGACGCGGGGACGATGAACCCCACCGAGCACGGCGAGGTGTTCGTTTTGCGTAGTGGGCTCGAGACCGACCAAGACATGGGCAACTATGAGCGCTTCCTGGGGCGCGACCTCACCAACGAGGACTACATGACGAGCGGCATGGTGTACCAGTCGGTTATCGAGCGCGAGCGTGCCCTCGGCTACGGCGGCAAGTTCGTCGAGGCCATCCCACATGTACGCGACGAGATTATCACTCGCATGGAGGCCGCAGCCGACTACAACGGCAGTCGTGTCTCGGTTATCGAGATTGGCGGCACGGTGGGCGACTTCCAGAACGCGCTCTTCATTGAAGCGGCGCGCACCCTCAAGATGAAGCACCCGGGCGACGTCGTGTTCGTCATGGTCTCGTACCTACCGGTGCCGGGCACTATTGGGGAGATGAAAACGCGCCCGACCCAGCACGCTATCCGCGAGCTGAATAGCTATGGGGTGCAGGCAGACTTCCTCGTGGCACGCTCCACCCACCCGCTTGACGAGAAGCGCAAAGAGAAGCTTGCCATCTGGTGCAATATCCCACAGGAGCGGGTCATCTCGGCACCCGACATCAAGAGCATTTATGATGCGCCCCTCAACTTCGAGAAGGACAAATTTAGCGACTCCCTGCTCGAGGCGCTCCGCCTCCCCGAGAAGCGCAAGGCCTCGCTTGCCGCCTGGGCACGGTTCGTGAAGGCCGCCAAGAACGAGAAAGCGCCCGAAGTCAAGATTGCAATCGTAGGTAAATATTTTGATACGGGCGACTTCATGCTCTCTGACGCCTACCTTTCAGTTATCGAGGCAATTAAGTTCTCCGCGGCCAAGCTCGGGAAGAGGGCAAAGATTACCTGGGTCAATTCCAAAGATATTGAGAAGAGCCCACGGGCGGTCGCTCTACTTGCGAAGTATGACGGCATCATTGTGCCGGGCGGCTTCGGCGAGACCGGTATCGAAGGGAAACTGAAGGCCATCCAATTCGCACGAGAGAAGAAGATACCGTACTTCGGCCTCTGCTACGGTATGCAGCTCATGGTGATTGAGTATGCGAGGAACGTGCTGAAGTTGAAAGGTGCTCACACTACCGAAATCAAGAGGAGCGCCGAGGACCCGGTGGTAGACGTGATGCTTGAACAGAAGAAGCACCTCGCTGATAACAAGTACGGCGGTACCATGCGCCTCGGCGTGTATCCGGCCTACCTCAAGAAGGGTACGATGGCGCGTGCTGCCTACAAGAAGGAGCTGGTCGAGGAGCGCCACCGCCACCGCTACGAGATTAACCCGGCGTACGTGAAGCGGCTCGAGGCAGCAGGGCTCGTCTTCTCGGGCACCTCCCCCGATAGCGTTTTGATGGAAATAGCAGAGCTGCCGCAGAAGCTGCACCCCTTCATGCTCGGTACGCAATTCCACCCTGAGCTCCAGGCTCGTCCGCTCGCCCCCCACCCCCTCTTCACCGCCTTCCTCACCGCCGCCGCCCTCCGCAAGAAGAAGCGAAAGTAATGAAGCTCGCACTGCCGCCACAGTTCGTCCTCTTCGATACCGAGTACACGGCGTGGGAGGGTTCGATGGAACGTAAGTGGTCGAACCCTGGCGAGTACCGGGAGGTTATCCAGTTTGGCGCAGTTAAGATGAATCTTGAGACGCTCGTAGAGGAATGTGCGTTTAGCATGCTTGTGCGCCCGGTGAAGAACCCGGAGCTCTCCGCCTATATCACCACGCTCACCGGCATCACCCAAGAAGATGTTGACACGAAAGGCGTCCCTCTTGCGCAGGCCATGAGCGGGTTCGCTGAGTTCATCGGGGAGCTGACCGTCTTCTCCTATGGCCACGATGCGGCCATCGTCGAGGAAAATTGCAGACTTATCGGCATCCCGTATCCCTTCAAGCACGAGCAATTCCTCGATATCCGCCCTGTCATCGACCCGCTCCTCGAGGAGCTCGGCATCGACCCGACCCCTTACACGAGCGGGACGCTCATCCAGGCCTTCAATACGGCGCCCGGCGCTCGTGCGCATGACGCAGTAAACGATATGCGCAATCTCCTCGACGTGCTCCGCGAGCTTCGGGCCCGCTAAGAACCTATGTACGATCCTGCCAAACCCTATAAGCACGAGCTACTCCGACTCATCGAAAGTACGTGGCAGACACCGTACGTAAATGTGAAAAACGGCGTGTACCCGGTCATCCGCAAGAAATTCGCGGGCCTCGAGATACAGCATGCCGACGGCATCGGCACGAAGGGGGTATATCACTGGCACAAGCGCACGTTCAAGAACGCCGTCATTGACGCCTTTGCCATGAACGCCAACGATCTCGCGATGGCTGGAGCGATTCCGTACGCCTTGACTGACCACATCGTCGTGCCTGATATGGGCCACGTGTCCGTGCTTGCCATCGTGCGTGCGCTTGCTGTGCTCTGCAAGGGGCACAAGATTGCGCTCGTGGGCGGCGAGACATCCCACCAAGACACGCTCGATGGGCTCGATATTGGTATCACGATGTCGGGATTTATTGCCAAGCCACGTACGAATCACTTCCGCGTTGGAGACGTGCTCGTCGGGCTCAAATCTACTGGATTACACAGCAACGGTTTTTCAAGGGTTCGCCAGATGTTCGGCGAGGGGGAGTGGCGTGCCGACTTCGTCCGACCTACCGAGATCTACCTGCGGACCGTTCTGGCCCTGTTGGCGAAGTACGAGATACACGGCATGATGCACATCACGGGCGGTGCGTTCACTAAGCTCCATGACCTGCTCGATAAGGCGGATGCGGTGATTGCAGCACCGCGCTCGCTCGCACCCCAGCCCATATTTCACGAGCTTCACACACGCGGTGTCTCCGACCGTGAGATGTACACGACCTTTAACTGCGGCGTGGGCTTCATGCTCTCTGTCTCTCCGCGCGACGCCGCACGCATTGTCGCCGCGATACCGGCCGCGGTCGTCATTGGCCGCGTCGAGAAAGGAAGCGGCAAGGTCCGTATCACCTCTGCCTTTACCGGCAAGACGCTCGTACTGTAATCCCCAGGCGTTCTATGGCGTCGGGGGTGTGCTATCGGCATTTTGCAAGGAGCACGTGCAGGATTGTCGGCGTATCCTCGTCCTTCTTGTCGAAGAGAGCGAGGAATCGCTGCCAATGCTCTGCGAACCGCTCGATATCATTCCTGGTGGCCGGCATGGTCAAGTCCTCCAAAGGTGTGCTCTGGCCGCACTTTACTTGAATCACGGCCCGTTTTCAAGTATTGTCTCGGGAGTGGAGTGCTCCTGCACTCCACTATTGCGGGATAGTGTAATGGTAGCACTCCAGGTTCTGGCCCTGGCAATCTAGGTTCGACCCCTAGTCCCGCAGCAGAGTTGGGCACACGGAGGCAAAAACATCATTCCGTCCTTTATCCACCTCACAGTTTTCAGGTTCGAACGCCGGATTCTCCTGCTTTGCGAGAAGTAGTCCATCAATGATTTTCTTATACACTCCGGTGTTGTAAACACTGAGCTTTTTGCCCTGCAATGTTAGGTTCGAACCGATTTCCAACAGTAGCCCTTTCTTCTCCTGAACCGTCCCGGTTTTGAATATTTCCTCGATCCCCAGCGAGAGCTCAAACGCTCGACGGGCCTCCTTAACCTTCGTTTGGTCCGTACACCCATTGGCGCTTACAATCCGCTCCAGGGCCTCAATTTCGCCCTTCTGCGACCCCCTAAGCTCGACGAAGTCCTCGTCGCTTATGAGCCCTCGGGTCTTCATGAGCACCAGCTCCTTGTACTCGTTGC
>DATEBU010000088.1:0-2012 GCA_036516675.1 Minisyncoccota bacterium | reverse complement strand
CCCCGAGCCGCCGAGCTGGAAGGTGCCGTACGTCTCGCCGCGTGCAAGCATCTGATAGGTCTGCGCATCGTCGACAGGAACATTCTCAATATCAATATCAATGTTGTATGTTGCCTTTACTCGTTTCACGGCGTCGGCGAGGATGGCGAGGTTCTTGATACCCAAGAAGTCGAATTTGAGGAGACCCACGCCGCCGTACTCGTCGGTAATTGAGTACATGTCGTACTGGGTGATAAGCTTGCCGCCCTCGCGGTCCATGCTCTTGGGGTCCGGCTGGATAGGAGTCCACTCGACGAGCGGGGAGGGCGCGACCACGACGCCTGCGGCGTGCACGCCCACATGGCGCACGCAGCCCTCAATGCGGCGAGCCAGGTCGAGAATCTCGCGACCATCCTCGTCTTCGTCGTAGAGGCTCTTCAATTCTGGTTCGAGCTCAAGCGCGTGGTCAATCGTCATCGGGAAGCCCTGTGAGCCGATCGGGATGAGTTTGGCGATGCGGTCGCCCGTGTTGTAGGAGTGGCCGAGCGCTCGGGCGACGTCGCGCACCGCCGCACGCGCCATCAGGGTGCCGAAGGTGCCTATCTGCGCGACGTGGTCATCGCCATACTTCTTCTTGGTATAGGCGATCAAGTCGTCGCGCCTATCGTCGGCAATGTCCATATCTATATCAGGAGCCTTGGGACGTTCCGGGTTCAAGAATCGCTCGAAGGGCAGCTTGTAGAAGAGTGGGTCCACGTTTGTGATACCCACGAGGTACGCCACTAAGGAACCAGCCGCCGAGCCTCGCGTGGTGGTGAGGATACCCGCACTCTTGGCGTAGGCGAGGAGGTCTGCGACGATGAGGTAGTAGACGGCGAAACCTTTGCTGATGATGATGTCGAGCTCGTAGTCAATGCGCTTCTTTACCTCGTCGGTGGCTTCGAGGTGGCGCCACTCGATACCGGCGTAGGCTTTCGACCGGAGCTCTTCGTCGTGACTCTTGAAGCCGGAAGAGATAGGTACGGCAGGGAATGTCCATTTCCCGAGGTCGAATGAGAGCGTACAGCGGTCGGCAATCTTCCGCGTATTATCGATAGCTTCGGGCAGGTCTGCGAAGAGCTCAAGCGCCCTCTCTTCGCTGATAAAAGAGAAGTCCTCCTGTTCGTTTTGGCCTCGCTCGCCCTGCTTGATACGGCGCATAACCTCAGTAGCTTCGCGATCTTCTGGCGAGAGGTAGTAGACGTCGTGCGCGGCTACAAGCGGAGTACCACTTTCTTTGCCAAGTGCAATGACCTTCTGCATAAGTGCCTCATGCCCCGCCACATGGGGGTGGTGCGTCACCTCAAGGAATATGTTGTGTTGAGGGCCGCCTGCCCCGAGCGTAGTCGAGGGGAAGATACTCTTGAATTCGTCGAGTGCTGCCGCAGCGCCGTTTTTGTCACCGACACGCAAGAGTTGGGACACATCTCCCGCAAAAGAGGGCAGGATGGCGATGAGGCCCGCGTGCCGTTCCCTGAGGATTGCTTTGTCCATGCGCGGCCGCTCAAAGAACCCTTCCGTCCAGCTCTTCGTGACAAGGTACAGCAGATTCTTGTACCCCACTTCGTTCTCCGCCAGGAGGACAATGCGCGAACGCTTCGCGTCCAGGTCGCGGTCTTTGTCATGGCGCGAGCGCGGTGCGAGATAGGCATCCACGCCAAGGATAGGCTTCACTCCAGCTGCTTTTGCCGCCTTGTAGAACTCGATAGCTCCGTGCATATTGCCCGCATCGGTGAGCGCCACGGCGCCCATGCCCTCTTTTTTCGTCCGCTCGACCAGCTCGTCAATCTTCGGCAGCGCCTCAAGGAAGGAGTAATGCGAATGAATGTGGAGGTGGATAAAGCGACTTGCCATACCTTTAGTATACTCGGCACATGCGGTTCATGCTCGGAGTGGATGAGGCGGGGCGCGGCCCTTTGGCCGGGCCGGTGGCACTGGGCGTGGTCTCGGTCCCGGCAGGCTTCGAGGTGGCCCGGGAATTTCCCGGCGTCGCC
>DATEBU010000087.1:0-3171 GCA_036516675.1 Minisyncoccota bacterium | reverse complement strand
CAAAGGCGCGGGCTCGAACTGGTATTTCCGCCAAGTCCCGCCAAGGCATTTTGAAATCCGCCAAGAGCATTCCCGCCGCTACGCGGCGGTTCGAGCCGATGTCTGCAAGAAAATCTTTCATCCCCCAGCTTGAGAAGTTGATCTTGCGCGCCAGTCGCTTGTGCAAGTGCTTGCGCCTTGTGGCGAAGCTGACTTCCCGGAATTGGGTCGCCTTGCTCGACGAAGTCGGTGATGTCCGCGCAGTAGCGATAGATACGTGCCGCTTGCCGTGGGTCCAGCTTTTCGGCTTTCTCCGCTTCTGTAAGCGCGGCTTTCACTTCCGTCTCCGCGTTGCGCCAATCGCCTTCGTGCCGATAAATTTCGGCAAGTCCAACGCGAAGTAAACCTCGCGTGTGAGCTTTTTCCGGGTTCTTGGCGAGAGCGGCGCGGATGCACCTCTCCGCTTCGTCGTATTTACTACGACGACGCAGAACGCTCTGACGAACATCGCATTGATCTGCAGACATTCCGTCGTAGCCGATGAGCTTGACGATGCAATCCGAAAGAGGAAGCATGCGCCAGTAGCACCACGAGGCAAGCGGAAGCCAAGTGAAGCACCACGCCGCGATTCGCACTGGAGCGCGCCACTTCGGTCGGAGTGCCGCCTTGAGTTGAGAGAATGCGGTGCCGACGATGCTGTAATAAGTGCTTGAGAGCGCGGAACATCCTTGCGCTTGCACTTGTGGATCACTCGACCGCGTTTTCTCCTTCTCTTGCTTTTGTGATTTGAAAAAGAGCTGTAGCTTGGCGAGAAACGAAGTCTCGCCCCAACTTAGGTCATAGATTGATGTCATTTCGAGCCTCCTCCGGTATGGGATTTCGGTGATTCGGAATCTGACACCACTATAACATAAAGAAGAATATTATGCAAGTATTTAGCCGCCTCGTCAAATTAAAGCGAGGCCCGCGCGGATTCCTCCCCAGACCACTCCTCCGCGCGGACAAATGCAAAAACAAACATCAGCCGAGGTTTTGCCAAATCCTTTCCCCCAGAAAATAGTTTTGGCAAAACCGAGTCCGCATTTCGCCCCGCCGCACTGCCCAGAAACTTCTTGGGCAGAACCCCGAAAGAAAAACACCCTTAGGAGTGTTTTTTCTTTCGGGGTTTCCGCCGAGTCCGCGAGGCGGTGGCGGGGCGATTGTCCGAGCGTACGATTTAGGTCAGAGCCACCACGCGCTCCGCGCGTGCCTCATTCGGGGTTCTGCTGGAAGTAAGTCCGAACTTTTTGGTATAATGACCACAAAAACAAGGAGCGAAGCGACTATGTTTTTGTAGGATGCCGCATGATTACATGCGGTGCCACAACGAAACTGCTCCGGAGCATGCTCCTTACCCTGCTCCGGAGCACTATCTTGGCGAACAGGCGGCCTGTGGATACCGCTCTTCATCCTGCCTGCATGGGCTATTATGGCCACATAGGGTGCGGTAAGAGGGTAAGCCTTGCTGCGTCTTCGTAAGCGTTACAGATAATCCAATTCGTTACCTATGAATATCATCTCACGCGTGTGCGCTTCAAAAGCGGGGAGGGTCACTCTCGGCGCCGTAGCTGGGGCGAGCATGCTGCTTGGGGCCGCTGCGCCCTTGGCGCAGGCCGCGAGCCTCACGCCCGCCCAGATTGGGGCTATCACGACCATGCTCACGGCCTTCAACGTGGACGCGAGCACGATTGCGAACGTGAACACGATCTTGAATGGCGGGACGGCCTCTACCGGGAGCTCCACGCCGGGCGCGGGCGCGGTCCGGGGCCACATGATCGGCTTCTTGAAGAAGGGCGACCACGGCCGGGGCGTGTGCCTCCTGCAGACACTCCTGGCTGCCGACCCGACTGTTGATGCATCACTCGCGGCGAGCGATGCAAGCGGCGACTGCCCCTTCGGCCCCATGACTGAGCGAGCACTTAAGATCTTCCAAAGCAAGCACGGTATTGCCACGGTTGGGTTCATCGGCCCCCAAACACTCGCCGCTATCGAGGCCTGGCTCGCAGCCAATCCGATTGCCGAGGAGGACGGAGACTCGGGTGTAGGTCGTGGACACCGCATCTGCGCCATGGTCCCGCCGGGCCACCTGATCGCCCCAGGCTGGCTGCGTAAGCACGACGGCGTACGGTCGGTGGTGCCAGAGTGCCAGAAGCTCCCGCCGGGCATCGACAGAGGTCGTGACGATGACGATAATGACGACGATGACGGTCACGCAACGACGACACTCAGCATCACGGATGTGTCTGCGCAGGATGTCGCTACCACCACGGCCACCATCAAATGGAAGACCAACTTACCGTCAAAGAGTAAGGTCTACTTCTCGACCGACTCGCCCATTGACCTCGACGATGCCGACACGGAGTCCGAATCTTCGCTCGTGACTTCGCACTCGATCGATCTCACTAGCCTGGCTGGCAATACCGAGTACAACTATGTTGTCGAGTCCGAGGACAGCTCAGGTAACGTGGCGACCTCTTCTTCGCATTCCTTCACGACGACCGAATAACTACCGGCTCTGAAGTCGTGTGCACCGAACCGCCGCCCCCCAGGGCGGCGGTTCGCATTACCGGATTCCGGATTCTGTGGTGATGGTGTATAAAATAGAACAACGGGCCGTTAGCTCAGCTGGTAGAGCGCGTGCATGGCATGCACGAGGTCAGCGGTTCGATCCCGCTACGGTCCACCACAATCCGAAGGCGGGCCATGTGCGCAATTCTACCATTGGTTGTATCCTGTGAGACATGCGGCAGTCGAAGCTATTTACACGGGCGCGGCGTGAGGCTCCAGCCGACGAGATGGCGAGGAATGCGCAGCTCCTTATCCGCGCCGGCTACGTCCACAAGGAGATGGCGGGGGTTTACTCCTACCTCCCGCTCGGGCTCCGTGTCATTGAGAAGATTAAAGCCATAGTCCGAGAGGAGATGGATGCGCTCGGGGGACAGGAAATCATAATGTCAACGCTCCAGCGCAAAGAAGTATGGGAGCAGACGGATCGCTGGAGCGATGAGAAGGTGGACGTCTGGTTCAAGGCCAAGCTCGCCGCCGGCGGGGAGGTAGGCTTCGGGTGGTCGCACGAGGAACCGATTACCGACATGATGACGCAGTTCATCTCGAGCTACCGTGACCTGCCTGCGTATGTGTATCAATTCCAGA
>DATEBU010000086.1:0-4211 GCA_036516675.1 Minisyncoccota bacterium | reverse complement strand
TTCTATCTCACTGGCCGCGACGGGCTCATGCGCTACGCCACCACCTACAAGGGACACAAGGCCAATCTGAACGCGTACTTACGATAAATGCAGAAGCCGCGCGACGGATGTTCTCGAGAGTGAGAATCCTATCGCGCGGCTTGTCGCTACGGCTCCTTGGCATTGAGAGGCCCCCAATCTTGTTCTTGAAATTCAACCCAATCGTTGCCGACACGTTTGTAGATCTCCACGATGTTATCGTCCCACAACCTCTGCCACAGCTTTACGGCGAGACCAACGGCTGATGGCGTACGGTCATCAAAGTTTTGTCGAAGGACAATCCAGACGACATCGAGCTTGCTTGCCCTGCGTCTGCCGAATGCAGCGTGTGTGAAGTCCCATGTAATCGGCACAATCTTGGGGTCGTTGATGTTGAACAGCCGAATCTGCTTGCCAGGCATAAGCCGAAAGCGCAACTCGGTGACACGCAAAGAAGGTCCATTACCGCCATCCATCTAAATCACCCCCTTTCAGGTCGGTGCGGCTCACAGATATCGTCGCATCTACCACAACGCTGTCAAGCATGATTTGATACGGGTATGGACGTAGCGGGGAAGCGGGTATATGTGGGCCTCTCAGGTGGGGTAGACTCGGCCGTCTCGGCGGCGCTCCTGCAGCGCTCAGGGGCCAGTGTGACCGGCGTGTTCATCAAGGGCTGGTATCCACCCGGTATGCCCTGTACCTGGGCAGCCGAGCGACGCGATGCGATGCGTGTGGCCGTCAGGCTCCGTATCCCGTTCCGTACGTTTGATGCAAGCGTTGAGTATAAAAAAGAGGTGATTGACTATTTGCTTGCAGAATATCGCGCGGGACGTACGCCGAACCCGGATGTGATGTGCAATAGAGAGGTGAAGTTCGGTGCCTTCTACCGCTATGCGATGGAGCAAGGGGCCGACTCTATCGCTATGGGGCACTATCTGGGAGGCGAGAAAGACCAACGGTATTTCCTTTGGGCGGTACCGCGTGATGTCTGGGCGAAGACGCTCTTTCCGGTGGGACACATGGAGAAAAGTGCGGTACGCGTACTTGCCAAACAGTTCGACCTACCAGTGGCAAAGAAGCCTGACAGCCAAGGTATCTGCTTCCTCGGCAGCGTATCCGTTAAAGAGTTCTTGAGGAGTGAGATTGGCGATAATCCTGCCATCTTGCATACGATAGGGGAGCGGGTGCCTGGCGGGTATGTCGTTGGCAAGGACGTAGTAACAGGAGAGGTTGAAGTAGCACCAACGCCCCGCAGCACTCAAGAAATCCGCTTTACGAATGAGAACCGTCTTGGATCGTGGGAGGGCCCGCTCACCGTCCAGTACCGCTATCATGGCCCGCGGGTACCGGGAAGCATTCCGGACATCCGATGTCCTACATCAAATGTAGGACATCGGATGTCCTACATTTTTGAGAGCAACAAGCCGCTTCTTGAGACGCCCGCTCCTGGACAATCCATCGTTTTCTACCGAGGTGACGAACTCGTCGGTGGCGGAATTATTGATTGAAGTTGGGTGGCCTGCCCCGTGAGACGGTGTACTCACCGTCTTTTACGGGGTATCATCGACGGATGACGTTCCATTCTCGCCTCTCAACCGTCGCGTGTATTCTCGCAATCGTGATTATCGGCGGTTTTTTCCTCTCCGTGCCGCGGGTACGTGACGTGGACGACATACAACCTTCTGTGTCCGCTGTGCCTGCATCAACAACCCCTCTCGTGTCCTTAAGCGATTCTTACAGAAAAGGGGTGCATACGATTACTGGATTGGTCACGGCGCCAAACGCGTGCACGAATGCCTCTGCTGAGGCGGCTCTTACGGAGACTGCACGCATCCTTCTCAATGTGTCCATGCCAGAGGACATCGGCCCCTGCCTCCAGGTGCCAACCAACGTGCCGTTTACGACCTCGGTGACGGCGCCAGCAGACGCGCCCATAGACGTACGCGTGAACGGTGTTGCAGCCTCAACCACAACCTCATGAGGCCCCTCATCGTTAAGGCGGACCGCTCTATCGAACCGTTCGACCCCGAGCGGCTCGTGGCATCGCTCGAGCGGGCAGGCGCAGGCGAGCACACGGCGCGCCGCATTAGTGAGCGCATTAGCTCCTCTGTGGTCCCCGGCACCTCCTCAAGCCAGGTCTACCGGCGAGCTTTTGGACTCCTACGCCAGGAGGCACGGCCCGTTGCCGCGCGCTATGCGCTTCGCAGAGCGCTCTTTGAATTCGGCCCCACGGGTCACCCGTTCGAGGACTTCATATCACACTTGTTTACCATTGAAGGCTGGAGCGTCGAGACACGCAAGATTATCAAAGGCCACTGTGTGTCTCACGAGGTGGACTTCTATGCGAGTAACCTGGCACAACACACCTACCTGGCGGCCGAACTTAAGTATCACAACGACCCAGGCTACAAGACTGACCTCAAGGTTGCTTTGTATGTGAAGAGCCGTTTTGACGATATCTTCGCCTGCGACCCGGCTGCGCGCGAGTGCCCGATTGACCGTGGCCTCTTGGTGACTAATACCAAATTTACTACCGAGGCAATCGCCTACGCTGAGTGTGCGGGGGTTGAGCTACTTGGCTGGCACTATCCAATACAGGATAGTCTCTTTACCCGCATGAGTCGTGCGCGCGTGTACCCCATTACGACCCTCACCACTCTCACGACGACCGAGAAGCGTCTCTTGATAGAGCAGGGCATCATTGCCGTTGATATGCTACTCACCGACAAGGGCGTGCTCGGAAAAGCGGGTTTTTCCCCAGCCAAAGTGGGGGAGGTCCTCGCAGAGTCTACGGAGCTTCTTGCTCTACCCGATTCACTCCCGCCGCCCATTCGTGGTAGCGTGTAACTCTCATGACAGGCTGGAAGCGTGATAGCCGGTTTGACCCTGCTTCTAAGGAGCCCTATAAGGTCAGCCGCTCAAAGATTGACCTCTTCAGCGAGTGCCCACGCTGCGCCTACCTCGACCTCAAGCTTGGAGTGAAGCGCCCCTCCGGCCCCTCGTTTACCCTCAACAACGCGGTGGACGAGCTCTTCAAGCGCGAGTTCGACATCCACCGCGAGGCGAAGACGACCCACCCCCTGATGAGGGCCTATGGCGTGGATGCCGTACCGCTTGCCGACGAAC
This sequence comes from Minisyncoccota bacterium, assembly GCA_036516675.1. Taxonomy (GTDB): domain Bacteria; phylum Patescibacteriota; class Minisyncoccia; order Phycocordibacterales; family Phycocordibacteraceae; genus C7867-001. The sequence goes on along the minus strand of DATEBU010000086.1, from coordinate 1,064 downwards.
GGCTCGAGGCCTGGCGCGACGCCTTGCGACGGGGCATTAGTTACCACCACCCGGCGACAAACCTCTTCATCCGCGGCGGTATTGACGATGTGTGGGTGACCCCCTCTGGCGAGTTCCTTATCGTCGATTACAAGGCCACGAGCAAGAAAGAGGGGCCCTCTACTCCAGAAGACCTCTACCCCTCCTACAAGCGACAGATGGAGATTTACCAATGGCTCTTCCGTAGGAACGACTTCGCGGTCTCGCCGACCGGTTACTTCGTCTACGCCAATGGCAAGTCCGACAAAGAGGCGTTCGATGCGAAGCTCGAGTTTGATATCGTGCTTATCGCCTACACCGGCGACGACTCGTGGGTCGAGCCTGCGATTGTTGAGATGAAGACCATGCTCATGAGCGAGGACATCCCCGCGATAGGCACCGCCTTCGGCGGCGGCCCCTGCGACTTCTGCACCTACCGCGAAGCAGCGGGGAAGGCACTCATCGAGCAACACAAGAAGACTTATGGAGGTAAAGATAGATCCAACGTGGAAGTGGGTTCTTGAAGAAGAATTCAAAAAGCCCTATTTCAACGAGCTTACGGAGTTCGTGAAGAAGGAGTATGCGAGCGAGGTGGTGTACCCGCCGCCTAAACATATCTTCCGTGCGTTTGACCTCTGCCCATTTGATAAAGTAAAAGTCGTCATCTTGGGCCAAGACCCCTACCACAGCCCTCGCCAGGCTAACGGGCTCTGCTTCGCGGTCAATGAAGGCGTCACGCTCCCACCCTCACTCCAGAATATCTTTAAAGAAATCGAGTCTGATATTGGCAGGCCAATCGCACACCTGACTGGCGACCTGGAGAGATGGGCCACACAGGGCGTGTTGCTCTTGAACGCAACCCTCACGGTCAAAGCGCGCATGGCCGGGAGTCATCAGGGTAAGGGATGGGAGCAATTTACTGACGCCACTATCGCCGCGCTTTCGGCGGAGCGCGAACACCTCGTCTTCATCCTCTGGGGCAACTATGCCCGGGCCAAGGGTGCCCACATTGACCGCGCTAAGCACCTCGTGATTGAGTCCCCGCA
>DATEBU010000085.1:0-5709 GCA_036516675.1 Minisyncoccota bacterium | reverse complement strand
ACCTCAAGCTCGCGCGCGAGCGACTTCAGGGAGCGAGAAATCTCGGTAACCTGCTGCACCATCGAGTCAGAAGTCTTGCTTGAGGTAGGTGCCATGAGCTGCAGGTAGTCCACCACGAGGAGGCCGATGCCACGCTCGCGTTTCAGGCGCCTGGCCACCGCGCGCATGGCGAGGATGTTATTACCAGGCTTGTCGTCGATGTAGATGGGCGCTTTCGAGAGCGTCTCGAGTGCATCGCGAATGCGGTCGAAGTCTGCCTCGTCTCGCACCTGTCCAGTGCGTATCTTCCACGAGTTGACGAAGGATTCGGCGGCAAGCATGCGGTCAATGAGCTGCTCGGAGCTCATCTCAAGCGAGAATATCCCGACGGGCACACTGTGGCGCACTGCCGCGTTTCGGGCAATGTCGAGGCCGAGTGAGGTCTTACCGACCGATGGCCTTGCCGCGAGGATGACGAGGTCGGAGGCGTGGAAGCCTGAGAGCAGATTGTCGAGAGCTGAGAAGCCCGAGGGGACGCCGCGGATACCGTCTTCACGCTTAGAGAGGGCCTCGATACGGTCCCAAGCCTCGTGTACCTTCTCGCCGATGGCAGTGAACTTGTGGGCGGCTGAGGTATCGCCGATGGCGTAGATACGCTTCTCCGCCTGGTCGAGTACTTCCATGGGCTCATGCGCCTCGTTGTAGGCGCTCTCGGTAATCTCGTATGAGGCTTCGATCAAGGAGCGCATCAGGTGCTTGCGAGAGACGAGTTCTGCGTAGTTAGAGAAGTTGCCTGGCGAGGGAGCCGCGGCCGCGAGCTCCGCCAGATAGCTACGCCCACCCGCGCGCTCCAAGAGACCTTGGTTACCGAGTCGCTCAGAGAGGGTTAAGAGATCAATGGGCTCGCCACGCTGCGCGAGTTCACTCATCGCTCCAAAGATGAGCCGATGCTTCTCTGCATAGAAGGACTCGGCGTGAATGAGGTCCGAGACATCGTGAATGGCATCAGGTTTCAGGAGGAGGGCGCCAAGCAAGGCGCGCTCAGACTCAAGACTCTGTGGAGGGACACGGTCGGCGGCCATGCACCAAGTTTACCACTAGCGCGTCTTGGTCAATACCGGCCCTTGGTGCCCGTCGTCCACACGATATCCACTGTCCGCGAGTCGCTCACGGAGCCGGTCCGCCTCCTCGAAGTCCTGTTGCGCACGCGCTGCCTCACGCCGAGCCACAAGCTCGCGTACCTCCGCAGGTGTTTCTTCGTTCGTAAGGCGCCCGCGAGGAGGGGAGAGGAGCGAGAGGCCGAGGTGCGCCTCGGCGTCTTCGATCAGTCCCCACTTCTCCTCGGGCGTGTATTCCTCGCTCCTGAGTGCGTCCCAGAGGCCGCCGAGGGCCTGTGGGGTCGCGAGGTCGTCGCGCATGCGCGCGAGGAAATATTCGCGGATTTCTGATGGAGCGCTTCGCGCGCGCGACTCCTCGCGTACTTCAGTAGCAAGCCGCCAGAGCCGCTCAAGCGCGTTGCTAGCCGCCCTGAGCGTCTCCCAAGAGAAGGAGAGCGGAGTGCGGTAGTGCGCCTGGAGAAAGAAGTAGCGCAGCGCCAGCGGATGGAAGCCTTTTTCCGTGATGTCAGAGAGATAGACGACGTTGCCGAGTGACTTGCTCGCCTTCTCGCCGCTCATGGTGAGAAAGGCGTTGTGCATCCAGTAGCGAGAGAACAGTCGGCCGGACGCAGTCTCCGACTGGGCAATTTCATTATTGTGATGAACGGATGCGAGGTCTTCGCCACCGGTATGGATATCAATCTGGTCACCTAGGAGCGAACGAATCATGGCTGAACACTCGATATGCCAGCCTGGGAAGCCGAGCCCCCATGGGCTCTCCCAACCAAGCTTCACGTCTGGTTTCCATAGCACGAAGTCTGCTGGGTTACGCTTCTCGCGCTGCTCTACCATACGAACGCCTTCTTGCTGAGCATCTACCTGGATGTCACCCAACCTGCCGTAGCTAGGGAAGCGGGAGGTATCGAAGTAGACGCCATAGGGAGTGGCATACGCGTATCCCTTCTGCTCGAGTGTCTTGATGAGCGCAATTTGCTCCGGGATGTAGTCGCTTGCGCGGGGAAAGATGATTTGCTCGGTATCAACATTAATCTCGGCCAGGTCTTCGATAAAGGTAGTCGTATATTTTTCAGCCATCGTACGCATGTTCTTGAGCGTGGGCGTGAGTCCTTCGCGTACGAGCCCCTTGGTCATTTTGTCTTCGCCCGCATCGCCATCAGTCACTAAGTGACCGAAGTCGGTGATGTTAATGACGCGACGAACGCGGTAGCCCGCGCTCTGTAGAGTCCGCGCAATCTGGTCTGGGAGCCAGGCGGCGCGGAGATTCCCAACATGCACTGGACCATAGGCAGTTGGGCCGCAGGTATACATGAGCACTTGCCCGGGTTTGAGCGGGATGAAGACCTCCTTCGCGCCAGAGAGCGTGTTGGTGAAGAAGACCCGGGGGGACCTCGGGGACGAGGCTGTACGCAGTGTGAGGAAGGAGAACCAGGCCATGCCTGCTTAGTAGACCACAGTCGGCTCAGCCGAGCCAGCGCTTCTTGGTGACGAATAGGATGAGCAAGGACGCCACTGTTGCCATGGTCCCGAGCACAATCCAGAAAGCGTGTTCGGAGGCGATAAGCGGCATGCCCTCAGTGCGCATGGCAAATATCCAGCTAATAAGACCAAGCGGGAGAAAGATGAAGTTGATGACCGTCAGTGTTTTCATAATCTCGTTTTGGGTGGCGCTTAAGAGGACGTTGTTGGTTTCGCGCAGTTCAGTAGCTACCGCTCGGTGCGTGCCTACAAGCGACTCAACTTGTCCCCGCTCACTCTTAATGCGCTCGGTGCGCTCAGTGAAGCTCTCGCCGAAGCACGCCGGCCGAGCAAGGGCGCGGAGGAAGCGGTCAAGCGGCTCCTCTTGGTTGGCGAGGGCCGCAAGCAGGTGGAGGTACTCGCGACTGACATTTGAGATGGCGCGGACAGCGCTACGCTGTTGGCCCGCGAACATGTCTCGCTCTATGTGGGAGAGCCGGTCGGCAATATGGTTCGTGTGGTCGCGTACCGCGGCGTAGAGGTGGGCGAAGAGAATCTCAAGCAGTGTATCGGTCGTGATGCTTGACTTGCCACCGAGAATCTCGTCGCTCTCTAAGAGCTTGCGCAGCCGATGGAGTGGGGCGATGACCTCGTATCGTACCGTGATGACGAAGTGTCGTGCGACAATAAAATCAACCTCTTGACTGCGGGTGTCACCCTCTTCGGCATGCGAGTCGTGCTCGTTGCGGTGGGAGGGGAAGTGCAAGACCGCGAGAGCCGCGCGTCCGTCGTCGGAGACGAGGGGGAACGGGGTAGGGGAGAGAAGCTCGGCCTCCAGTCGCTCACTAATCTCGAACTCGCGAGCCACCGCACGAATCTCCTCGTCGGACGGACTCTCGAGGTCCACCCACACGCCCCCGTGATGCGCCTGCCGATACATCATTGAATAAATGGTACCACATAGGTGCAGGGGTCACTATGATATACTCTTCGCATTATGGACGTCCCGAATCTCGCACGCGTTGGCCAGAAGGCCCTCGTTCGTTCGGTCGCCTTCATCTTGGTGGCCGCCGTTGCGTTTGGTGCTGGGCTCCTCTTGGGTGGCAACGGCACTACGGCCGCTGCGGTGGTCTCGCGCCTGCCATTCACCGGGGACAATCTCGATGCGACGCCCGATACCTCGGTTAATCTCGACAACTTCTGGAAGGCATGGAACGCGCTTGAGTCGCAGTACGTGCAAACCCACGCCTCTACCTCGATTCCTACGGCCAAGGAGAAGCTCTATGGGGCCATACAGGGTCTCGCGGCCTCCTATGGCGACCCTTACACGGTCTTCCTCCCGCCGCAGGAGGCGAAGGCCTTCTCCGAGACCATCTCTGGCTCCTTCGCCGGAGTGGGTATGGAGCTTGATAAGAAGGATGGCACCCTAATCGTCGTCGCTCCCTTGAAGGGCACACCGGCGGACGCTGCCGGGGTCAAGGCGGGTGACCTGATTGCGGCTATTGACGGCACATCTACCGATGGTATGCCCACCGATACCGCGGTGCGACTCATTCGCGGGAAGGCGGGCACCGTCGTGGCACTCACCTTGGTGCGCGAGGGGAAGGTCATTGAGCTCAAGATTACCCGGGCGAAGATACAGGTGCCCGAGACCGAGGACGGCCTTGATGAGGAGAGTGGCGTCTACCACATCGCGCTCTACCAGTTCACCACTAACTCGGCCGACCTCTTCAATCAGGCGCTCGCTCGCTTCATCGTCTCCGGCTCTCGCAAGCTGGTTATTGATATGCGGGGCAACCCGGGTGGGTACCTCGATGCGTCGGTAGATATTGCAAGCCGCTTCCTCCCCAAGGGTACCCCGATTGTTACCGAGGACTTCGGCGACAAGAGGCCAAGCGACACGCACACGAGCTCGGGCGAGGGCGGGATCCCGCGGGGTACCAAGATTGTCATGTTGATTGATGGCGGGTCTGCCTCTGCCTCTGAGATTCTCGCAGGCGCTCTCCAAGACAATCACGCCGCAACGATTATCGGCATGAAGAGCTTCGGCAAGGGCTCGGTCCAGTCACTCGTAGGCATTGGTGGGGGTTCCTTGAAGGTGACCGTGGCTCGGTGGGTCACGCCCGCAGGGCACTGGATAATGGGCAATGGCATCATGCCCGATATCATCGCCTCCTCGACACCTGAGGCAAAACGTGGCGAGGTTGACCCGCAGATGGATCGAGCTGTCCAGTTTTTGACTACGGGTAAATAGTGCGATAGGGTAGGGCAAATAATATTAAACAGATGAAAGTTATATTGCAGCGAGATGTGAAGGGCGTGGGCCGCGCCCACGAAGCGGTCGAGACCAAGGACGGCTACGCCCTCAACTACCTCATCCCTAAGAAGCTCGCCATCCCCGCGACTCCCTCCGCTCTCAAAGAGGCCGAGCCTCGATATCGAGCTGCTACCGAGCGCAAGGAGCTCGACGCCAAGCTCTTGGCCCAGAACATCGCCGCGCTTGCCGAGGCACGTATTGAAATACCGATGAAGGCAAATGAGCAGGGCCACCTCTACGAGGCGGTCGCCGCTCCTGAAATCAGTGCCGCCGTCAAAGCGCGGGCGCGTATTGACCTGCCCCTCGAGGCCATCAAGCTTGAGAAGCCTATCAAGGAGCTCGGCACCTTCCGCGTCCCCGTCTCCCACGGCGAGACCTTTGGCGGATTTTCTATCACGGTGGTGGCGGAGTAGAGAGGGGATTAGGCCGTTACGATGTCGGCGACCTTTTTGCGGACGATGAGGCCATCGAAGCGGACTTTCCGCATAGTGCGGTAGGCGACCTTGCCGGTCGCCATCGAGAAGAGAGTGTGGTCGCGGCCTACACGCACATTCTTACCGGCCTCTACCTTGGTGCCGCGCTGGCGGACAATAACCATGCCCGGCCGAGCCGAAGCGCCGTCAGAGAGCTTGACACCGAGATACTTCGGGTTCGAGTCATTTAGGTTCTTTGCGGAGCCGCCAGCCTTTGTTGATGCCATAGTATGATGGTGTCATGACTATAGCAGGGGTCAGCGGGAAATGCAAAGTGTGGCTCGAGCGTATTCCACGCGATGTACTGGTCGTCGTCGCACTTATTCTCTCAAGCTCAGCGGGCTTCGGCCTGGGCTACCTGGCGGGG
>DATEBU010000084.1:0-4110 GCA_036516675.1 Minisyncoccota bacterium | reverse complement strand
GGGAGGGTCTCCAGGCCTATATTGATAACGACTTCGTGGACACCTTCCGTCTCCACACCAAGGGCAATGGGCACTATACTTGGTGGAGCCACTGGGCTGCCGCACGCGAGCGTAATGTGGGGTGGCGTATCGACTACATCTTCGTCTCGAAGCGCCTCGCCCCGCGAGTGAAGAAAGCGGAAATCCACGGCGAGATATTCGGCTCCGACCACTGCCCTGTTTCCATTACCCTGATGTAAAGGACATTTTAGATTTGGGTTATCCCCACCGTGTCCTTTACACTGTCCTTTATAGCCCCATAATGGACATCGGACGGATGTTCTCTCTCGCACCTTGAATCATTTGCACGTGCCGTGGCCCTGTCCACGCTTCGCGGCGTATCCGCAACCAAGCCCCCAGGGCAGGTTCCACGCGAAACGCGCAATAAACCACAAAAGCCGCCCCGCTATATCTCCGGCAGAGACACTATTTACGCCCCCGCTCCTTTTCGTCTCCGCCAATCTTCGGGCGGCTTTCGTATTTTCACGCGAAACACTAACAGACGTGATGCTTACTCATTATCTCCTGCACTTCGGCATCCTCAGCAGCCTCTCGACGGCGCTTTCCCGCCTCGCCAATCTCTTTTAGTGACTGTTCGTCAAGCTTGAATAACTCTTCTGATCTCTTATTTAAATACGTTATAGAATTCTTTTTCGGGTCATCGAGCACTTCCTCGAGGAGGGCGTGAAGAATATAGCCTATGATGGGTCCCGGTTTCACGTGGAACATGTCCATAAGGTCGTTACCGTCTATCTCGAGCATATTCACTGATATGGGGTCTCGGAGCGCCTGCTCCACCATGGCCTTATACTTACGGAAGCGGAATGGCTGCTCCTTGGGCCTTCCTGTCCCTATCCGGTCACAAATCCGCAAATTGAGCAGGTCCCAGATATTCTCCTCCCCAACATTCGTGATGATGCGGCGCACAGCGGAAAGCGTAATCTTCTCTGGGTCAGAGAAGAACATGTGCCAGCGCACCAGCTTGACCACTTTCTCAATGGTTTCACGTGAAAAGCGAAGATCCCCAAGGGCCTTCTTGGTGACCCGGGCACCGACCACTTCGTGTCCATGAAAGGTCCAATCCCGTTTCTCCTCTGACCATTTCCTGGTCTCTGGCTTTGAGACATCATGGAAGAGTCCTGCGAGGCGTATATCGAAGCTCCAGCCCTTATCGGCGGCGTGTTGCATGGTACGCATCAGGTGACCGAAGACGTCATAGCTGTGCGCTTGATTCTGTTCTACCCCAATCCCGCGAATAAGGTCGGGCGCAATATATGTGAGCAACCCGAGCTGATTCGCTAAAATGAGGGCATCCATAGGTTTGGTTGATTCGAGAATGCGAGTCAGTTCATCTCTAATCCTTTCACGTGAAATGTATTTCAAATGATGGGAATTGTTTTGAATGGCCTCGGCAGTCTGCCCGTCAATACCAAAGCCAAGCTCGGCGATGAGCCGAACGGCCCGAAGCATACGCAGAGCGTCTTCATTGAAGCGTTCGCTCGCATCTCCAACGGCCCGTAGGAGTTTGTCCTTTATGTCCTTTTGTCCTTTATAGGGGTCGATAAGTTCCCCTGATGACTCGTCGAGCGCTATGGCGTTTGTGGTGAAATCCCGACGAGCGAGGTCTTCAAGAAGGGAAGTACCAAACTCGACTGTGTCAGGCCGACGCCTATCGGTGTAACCCGACTCCCGTCGGTAGGGGGTGACCTCCACGACTGTCGTCTTAGGGTCCTCAGATTCGGTCTTCACTCCCACCGTGCCGTAGTCGTTCTCGTAGAAAGAGTCAGGGAATAGCTGCTGAATCTGCTCTGGGAGCGCGTTTGTAGTAACGTCCCAATCCTTCGGTTCGCGGCCAATCAGCAGGTCACGCACGCATCCGCCCACTAGGTAGGCCTCGAAGCCCGCCTCGCGCAGCACAGTAGAGACCTTGACAACCTCTGGCGGGATAGAGAAGCGCATGGCGTGATACTAGCATGTAGCGTAGTATTACGGCGTTAACAGCCTCGATGGTGAAACGGATATCACGCGACGCTTCGGACGTCGAATTCTGGGTTCGATTCCTGGTCGAGGCACCAAATGATGTGATAGGATGTGCCACGAAGCGGGTATGGTTCAATGGTAGAACATCTGGTTGCCAATCAGATGATGGGAGTTCGATTCTCCCTACCCGCACAGCGAAGTGGGCTTAATCAATGCATAAGACAACGGCTTTGACGGGTGTGCACAAAGGTGTGCATAGAGGGGATAAAGGACAGTCTCTGATAGCGGGCAGGAGTAAAATACATAGCAAATGAGCCATTATCCCAAAAGTTGTGGACCTGACCGATAAAAGTCGTAAAGAAGTGGGGAACTTGGGTGAGAGCATCGCGGCCGAATACCTGCGTCGGCGCGGAATGCGGGTGGTTGACCGCAATATCGCGAAGAAGACTGGCGAGCTCGACGTCATCGCACTTGAAGAGGGTGGGGACGCAGGGGGGACACTCCACTTCGTCGAGGTAAAGACGGTCGTGACTGAAGAATTTCCTAGAGATGAGGGTGGCCGAGATGACTATGACCCCTCCGTAAACTTGCATGCCGCCAAAGTGCGCAAAGTCGCCCGGACAGCCGAGTGGTATGTCCTTGAGAAGGAGTGGGAGGGGGACTGGCAGGTGGATGGTTGCCTCGTGTGGCTCCGGCGCCGAGACGGCCTCGCTCGGGTGAGCTATCTGCCCCAAATCGTGTAAAATGGGTGGAATCGCCTCGTTTTTGACGGGCTTGCCCCGCCGAAGCCGAGTCTTCGAGGCGAAGGCGGGCCGGAGTATGCCGGTAGTACGCCTGCTTTGGGAGCAGGTAGACCGAGTTCAATTCTCGGCGGCCCGATTGCTAGTGCGCGGGTGGGAGTGTAGTGAGAATTAGCGCCTCGAGCGCGCGGGCTTGGGGTGCGAAAGAGGCAAGAGCCTCGGTGGGGGCTCTGGAAAGTAGCATGTCGAGAGACTCGCCTGTTTGAGCCTGATATTCGCGTCGGATGTAGGGCGCGCTCAAGGCAGATAGCGAGCGGTCAGCAGACGTGCCTATTGCCCCGCTCGTCGTGACGACCCCGAGCAGAGTCCCGCCAAGACCAAGTACGCTCCCGCCCGAGGACCCCTCTTGGGCCGCGACAGACCCGCCGAAGGTGAGAACATCTACCGTGCTTGTCCCGAAGGTGAATAAACTCTTCACCGCGCTCACGGCAATGGTGGGCGAGAGTGCAGAGACAATCTGTGTGAGTGAGAGCATCTCGGCCCCGTAGGTACCGATGACGACCCACGTCTTCGCTACGGGTGGGAGAGAGGCGAGTGAAATGTAGGGAAATTGTGGTGGTAGTGGAGTCTTGGTAGCACTCCCCGTAATCGCGAGGATGGCGAAGTCACGCTCACCCGTCCCGTGAGGCGCGGGGTCCACGAGTACTCCCATATTGTCGCCCACCCATCGTGCCGGGAGATAGGCGACCTGGGCCTCGTAGGCAACCTGGGCCGGGTTGCCAGTGCGCAGCTTACACGAGACGCCCTTGCGGGGGAGCAAGAAGTACTGGGCAACATGCGCGTTTGTAATGATGTATCCGGTTCCTGTTACGATGCTGCCACTCGCTGAGATTGAATGGAGGCCGCTTTTAGGCGGTGCAGTGCAGATGATGTTCACCAGTGTGGCCCGAAGCTCCATGTGGGCCGCCTGGAGCTCAGCTGTTGAGGGCGGTGGGGGAGGGGTCTCGCCAGACGCGACGGCGGCCAGGGTGGGGGGAACGACTCGAGATGCGCTGACCGCAGACCCTGCCTGCTGGGGTGCGGAGAGGGGTGGGTCACTGAATTCGAAGAGGGACGTAGTGGGGCCCGCAGTGGGAGCAACGAATAGATAGTAGCCAGCAAGCGCGGCGCATAGAAGCGCGGCACCGATAGCAAGAAGGGACGTGCGGCGCGACATGTACCACAGGCTACTCCACATTTTTCACAAAATACAGCTGCGCCGTGCTATCCTCGCACGAGCGCGGGATTAGTTTAGTGGCAGAACACGATCCTTCCAAGATTGTGGCGCCGGTTCGATTCCGACATCCCGCAC
>DATEBU010000083.1:0-4120 GCA_036516675.1 Minisyncoccota bacterium | reverse complement strand
CGTGGGCCATATGCGTAGTCTAGCGTACGAACCCTAAAATAGCCTCGCTATCGGGTAAAGCGGCAATAGATGCCGGAGGGCACGACCCGCTCGGAAGAGGATTCTTTGATGTGGAGTTCTCCCGATTCACCTTCGACGGCGCCAAACGCGCTTTCGAGCGCTTGCGCGAAGGCGTAGGCTGAGTAGCCGGCGGCATACCCGCTCATGAGGAAGAACGAGCCGGGCGTATCAGCAAGCAATTCTTTGAGTACCCCGAGCAGGGTGGGGAGGCCCTCTTCGATACGCCAGACCTCGCCCTTAGGCCCCCGGCCGAAGGCTGGGGGGTCGAGGATAATGCCGTCGTACTTCGCACCGCGACGCACCTCGCGCTTGGCGAAGGTAAGTGCATCGTCGGGTATCCAGCGAACCGCATCATCAGCGAGGCCCGTGAGCTTCGCGTTCTCATGCGCCCAGTCGAGAGACTGCTTGGAAGCGTCCACATGCGTCACCTTGGTGCCTGGGTGCGCAACGGCGAGCGTGCCGATGCCCGTGTACCCAAAGAGGTTCAGTACGTTCGGAATGTAAGACGTCGTACGTCCTACATCGGATGTTGGACGTACGACGTCCAACACATGGATGCGGAGCCACTCCCAATTTGGCTCCTGCTCGGGGAAGATACCAACATGCTTAAAGCTCGTGAGGCGAACGAGGAAGCGGAGCGGCCCGCGCGACATCTCCCATCCGCCAGCTGGCGGAGGCGCTTCTTTCTTAATCTTCCATGTACCCTTGCCCTCCGCGGACACAAACTCCGCGTCCGCGTCCTTCCATAGTTCTGGATGCTGCTTCGCCCATAGGGCCTGCGTCTCTGGGCGCACGAGTGTGACCGCACCGAAGCGCTCAAGCTTCTCCCCATCGCCCGAATCAAGGAGTTCATAATCTGCCCACCTTTCTGATACGAGATGTTGATAGTGACGCATACCAATTTTATCCTATAGGTGAGATTTGGTATTTCGTATAAGAGCTCCAGGATGCTTCGTTGACCACGCGTAGAAGACGACCGCCGCTGCCGCTGCTGCGTTCAAGGATTCGCTCCGCGGGTGCATAGGGATGGCGAGTGAGATGTCGCAGGTGGCAAGTGTCATCTGGCGCACTCCGTGACCCTCATTCCCGACGATAAAGGCCGCGGGCACGTCAAAGGGCTCTGCTGGCAGCGCAGTGGCCCCTTGCATTGAGAGGCCGTAGGTCCAGAAGCCATGCTTCTTCAAGACTTCAAGCGCATGATTCACATTCCCAATCGAGACAAGCGGCACTCGGAAGGCCATCCCGGCCGAGGCCTTCACCACCGCGCCGGTGATGGGCGCTTGCCGATGCTCGGGGATGAGGACGCCCGAGAGACCGAAGGCCGCCACCGAGCGGATGATAGCGCCCACGTTATGAGGGTCTTGGACCTCGCCCAATATCGCAATGGCCGGCTGCGTACCCATATCCAGCTTTGTGAGGAACTGCTCGAGAGAAATGAGTAAGGATGCGGAATCCACGAGCGCAATGACGCCTTGATGCGATGCATCCTTGCCGAGGAGCTCGCCCGCGCGATCCCGACCGAGCTCAGCGGCGGCTATCTTGTGCTTGCCGAGCAGGGAGAGCAGCTCTGGGCTTGAATTCTCCTTCGAGAGGTACACCTTGCGGAGCGCGCGCGGCGCGTTCAAAAGCGCTTCTTGGAGCGCGTGTTTGCCGTATATATAGATTTTTTCTCGGGTCGGTGCCTTTGGCATGTGCGCGGTATAGGATTCGAACCTATGACATCCACAACGTCAATGTGGCGCTCTACCAACTGAGCTAACCGCGCCACGCGGACTATACCACGTCTCTTGCCGATGTCGTATAGTACGGGCATGATACTCGTTGCCTTCGGCATCACGGGAGACCTGATGCGCCTCAAAATTCTCCCTGCGCTCTACGGCCTCCACGAGCGAGGCGAGCTGCCCGGCGGTATGCGCATACTGGGAGTGTCTCGCCGAGGGTGGGGCGATGCCGAGCTCCGTGCCCACATCCACGAAGTGTTGCCGAGGGCAGGGGAGGCGTTTCTTACCCGCTTCCACTTCATGCAGGGCGACGCGGGGGACCCAGCGACCTTCGTGGCGCTCGCGCAGGCGCTCGAGGGCGACGAGGCGCTCGTGTACCTCGCGCTTGCGCCCACGCTCTATACGAAGGCCATTGCGCATATGCGCAGTGCGGGGCTCGGCACTCGCACACACACTACGCGCGTAATGCTCGAGAAGCCGTTTGGCACGAGTGGCACGCTCGCGGGCGAGCTTGCCCAGGAGCTCAACGACACCTTCGTCGAAAAGGAGATTTTTTTGATAGACCACTATCTGGCTAAAGACTGGGTGCGCGAGCTTGGCGACCTGCCGGTGGAGCACGGGGATATTGTCCAAATCTACATCCACTTTCTCGAGGCGATAGGGGTAGAAGAGCGCGGCCCCCTCTACGATCAGCTTGGAGCGCTCCGCGACGTGGGGCAGAACCACGTATTACAGATTCTTACGCACCTCCTGGCTCCACATGCCCGCGCCGAGGCACTCGAGGTACTCATGCCGCTCATGCCAGAACAGGTGGCGAGTCAGACCGGACGCGCACAGCACGAGGGCTACCGCGACATCAAGGGCGTCGCACCCGACTCGCAGACCGAGACCTACTTCAAGATTGTCACCACGCTCACAAACCCCGGCTGGGAGGGCGTCGAGCTCATACTTGAGGGTGGCAAATCTCTCTCCGAGACCCGCAAGGCGTTGACGCTCACCCGCAAAGACGGAAGTACAGCACTATTCACCGAGCACCCGAGCAAGGTAGACGAATTTGAGCAGATTATCCTCGCAGCCCTCGCGGGCGACCGGAGCCTCTCCTGCTCAATGCGCGAGGTGATGGCGCAGTGGCGCTTCGTTGACCCCATCCTCACCACCTGGGCCGCGGGCTTGCCTGTGCTCACCACCTACCCACTTGGCACTACGCCTGAAGATTGAGAGGGAACACTCTCTATCGTTTGGCTCTGCACTCGCCCCGACAGCTGCGAGAGGATGAAGAGGGTAGTGAAAATCAAGAACGTGATGAGGGCGAAGGTCGCGAAGGTCTTAAGCAGGAGCGCGGTTGCAGCTGCCACATCACCATTCAGGAAGAGCTGGATGGGTTGGTAGAGAAAGCAGATTGTCATCACAATGGCTGAGAGGACGAGGAGGGAGAGCATGGCCATAGGCATAAGCACATTGTCAACAGGGTCAATATAGCGCTGCCCGAAGAACATCATGGACGCGACGAGAGCTATATATGCCGCCGCGGCCAGGGCGTTCAAGAAGGGGTTGGTCGTCATTACCTTAACGTAACCACGTGTCCGGACAGCGCGTTTCAGAGAGGTCGGCAGTCGCTATCGTTCGATAGGCTGTTTTGCCTGCTGGCAAAACATAGCTTCGGCAGTCACTGCTGGTCACAAATAAATGCTTGTCGTCACTCGCATTTTTCGCGACCCCGCCCCGCGGACTCATCTGCTGACGAATCATCGCTGCGGCTGTCAGAGCGCACAAAGACGCGCCCTGCGGCGCGTCTTTGCGTTGCCGTGACCCCGACGGGAGTCGAACCCGTGTTTAGTCCTTGAAAGAGACTTGTCCTGACCGTTAGACGACGGGGCCCTAGAGCGCATTCCGATGCGCTCGGGCGACCGTTTTGCAGGGCAAAACGGTTTAGCTAATCCTAGCATTTTAGTGCTTGAATGCTAGAATCCGCGCACACGGAGGAGTGCCCGGAATTGGTAACGGACCGCTCTCGAAAAGCGGCGTCCGCAAGGACGTGTGGGTTCGAGTCCCACCTCCTCCGCCAGATTAGTGCGTTGTATCCTTGACCGCCCATTCATGCTAGGATGGAGCCATAGGTCGAACCCTATTGGCAGCTAATTGACTTGATGAATCCCGTTTCTCTTGAAGAGAGACGACTTCATTTCTATCACCATGGATGAGAATCAGACCCCGACGACTCCCGTTGAGCCGGAGGTCCCAATGATGGCACCTGAGATGGCACCTGAGGCCGCTCCGGAGTCAGAGGAGCCGGCTGCGTAGGCGTTCATCCGCCAGCTGGCGGAGCGTATAGAAGTGCC
>DATEBU010000082.1:0-6000 GCA_036516675.1 Minisyncoccota bacterium | reverse complement strand
CCTGGTACCGGTCGGCGTAGAGGTACATCTTGGTGAAGGCATCCTGCACCACCTCCTCGGCGTCCTCGGGGCTACCGAGAATGGTGCGAGCCCGGCGCAACAGGGGACTCTCGTAGCGACGCACAAGGAGGGCGAAGAGCTCGGGCTCTCGGCGAGAGCGCAGAAGCACCTCGTGGTCGGTAAGGGCCGAGAGGTCCTCCGCAGCATTTGAGAATGTCATGGTATCTGCTAGCATACAGGAACCCGCTCCAGGCGGTACTTTTTATAACTCGCCATGGCCACGCTTAGTTACAACGAAATACTCCCCAAGTCCATCATCCTCTACAACGGGGAGCCCTATGAGGTGCTCTCTTCTCACGTCTTTCGCATGCAACAGAGGAAGCCGGTGAACCAGACCAAGCTGCGCCACCTCGTCTCCGGCAAGGTGCTTGAAATCTCCTTCCATCAGAATGAGTCAGTGGTAGAGGCGGAGGTGGGCAAGATAGAGGCGAACTATCTCTACACCAATCGCGGTGAGAGCTGGTTCGCCGAGGTGGGCAATGCGAAGAATCGCTTCGCCTTCCCCGAGGAGGTAGTACACGACCGCGTGCAGTGGCTCGCGCCCAATGCGACCGTCGAGGTGATGACGCACGACGAGAAGCCCTTGACCGTGAAGATTCCCATCAAGGTCGAGCTCAAGGTCGCCGAGGCCCCGCCAAACGTGAAGGGCGACACCGCCACCGGCGGGATGAAGCCGGTCAAGCTCACAACCGGGGCGATGGTCAACGTCCCCCTCTTCATCAACACGGACGACATCATCCGTATCAACACCGACACCGGTCTCTATGCCGAGCGGGTGGAGAAGGCGTAGGACAATTATTGAGTCAGAGCGAGCACGACGCCCTCGATAATGGCCTTGAGGTCATGGGGCGATACTGCACCGAGCCGCACGCGTAACCGGTCTTTGGCAATGGCACGGATCTGGAGCGCTATCGCCTCACCGGTCTTGGTAAGCCCGTTCTCGCGTGAGGGCTCGATCCGCACTGACGTCGGGTACCCTTTGAGTCTCGTCGTGAACGGGACGATGATAACGACAGGCATGTGCGCATTCAACGCATCTCCTGAGACGATAACGACGGGGCGCCTCCCGGCCTGCTCAGAGCCAACAACCGGATTGAGGTCAGCGAGCCAGACATCACGTTGCCGCATAGCTACTGGGGCAGATGGTTGGCAAAGTCTTCTATGCCCCACTCCGCAAGCTCAAGCATTTCCGGATCCTTTGCTGCTCGTTTATATCCTTCTATGAGCTCCTTACGCACACTCTTATCGAGGTACGCCGTCACCGCTTCACTAATGAAGCGGCTCCGCTCGCCCCGCGGAGCGGAGCGGTCAAGGCGCTTCAGCGTCCGGCTCGGCAAGGTGATATTTACTCGTTCGTAGGTGTCATTTTTCATACCCTTATGATACACATCACCAGTGTGTATTACAAGTGAAGGCCTGTGGATATACCCGCAACGTAGGGCTAAAACAAAAACCGCCCTATGAGCGGTTTTTGTTCGTCCGGTTGCCGCTAGGCTGCTACGTAGGGGAGGAGCGCCATGTAGCGGGCGCGCTTGATGGCCTCGCTAATCTGGCGCTGCTTGGCCGCGGGAATGCCGGTGCGCTTCTTGCCCATAATCTTGGCGTGTGGAGAGGTGAAATGCTTCAGGTACGCGACATCCTTGTAGTCCACGTATTTCTTAATCTCTATCTCTTCTCGTTCGGATTGGTAAGCCATATGCTAGATGTTAGATGTTAGTGGTCAGGTTTCAGGGGTCAGGTATTAAAAAGGTATATCTTCGGGGTTAATCTCCTCGTCTGGGTACTGGATCTCTTGCGAGTCAGTGGCTTGCCCTGAGCTTGCCCGTGGTGAGCCTGTCGAATCCATCGAAGGGGCGGATGCTTCGTTCGCAGGCCCTGGACTGTCGCTCGGGCCGACTCCGCTATTTCCGCGCCCTGCGCCCCCATCGCCGAACTGGAAGTTGTCCACGACAATCTCGGTGCGGTACTTCTTGACCCCGCTCTCTTTGTCGTCCCACGAGCGGGTCTGAATGCGCCCCTCAACGAGAAGGGGTCGGCCCTTCTTCATGTACTGTGCGATAAGCTCGGCGGAGCGACCGAAAGCGACGATGTTATGGAACTCGGTGGCCTCTTGCTTCGCCCCATCCTTGTCTTTGTAGACGCGGTTGGTGGCGAGGCCGAAGGTGGCGAGCTGCTGGCCCGAAGGGAGCGCCCGGAGCTCGGGGTCTCGCGTTAAGTTACCGTAGATGAATGCCTTGTTGAGATACATAGTCTAGAGTGTAACGCTCTCAAGCGCTGCGTCGAGTGCCACGTCTTCTGATACGGCCTCCGATTCAGTGGGGTGCTCGGGAACCTTGTCAGCGAGCTCCGCGCGCGCGCTGGCCGCCCGCGCCGTGTCCCTATCACTCACGAGGTCAATAAAGCGAATGATGCGCGACTCGGCACCTGCCGCCTTGACAATCTCTTCGTGGGCACCCACAGTCGCCTCATACGTAATCCAGGCGAAGTAGGCTGCGTCGAAGTCTTGCCGGCCAGCGGTCGCCGCACGCGAGACGGTGTAGGCGAGCGCGACCTTCTCGGGCTCGCCCTCGGCGACGACCTCGCCCTTGCTCTCAACGAGGGTGCGGACGGCCTGATATGCGCCCTTCACCTCATCGCTCGCGAGCCCCGGGTCAAGGTGGAACCCGAGTTCATAGACTCGGGCCTCACCCGAATCAAGCTCCTGCTCCTCGCTTATCTGCTCACCTTTCTTCACCATAATGGGGCCAATCTAGCACGGCTGACCGCCTGCCGCAACCGGCCATTATTGAAAGGTTAAACCTTCAAATCAGGCGGCCGTAAGGCCCGGGGTGTGAAAAGTCGCTGGCTATTGGCGAGAATCTCCCCTCGCAGGGCCTCGGGGTCCTCCCCTCGAATCTCCGCAAGCTTCGCTACTACGTCCTCAACGGCGAGTGGGTCGTTGCGAGAGCCTTTCTCACGAGAAGTGGGCGGCACATAGGGCGCGTCGGTCTCGGCGAGGAGTGAGGCTCGTGGCACGGCACGTATGACACGGTCGTAGTCGCGAGCGAAGGTGATGACAGCCGTGAAGGAGACGGTGAAGTCGAGCGCTACGAGCGCCTGCATCTCAAGGGTGCCACCGACGAAGAAGTGGGTGTCACCCTGCAAGTTTGGATGTGCAACTTTTGCTTCCTTCAGTATTTCAATCAAATCTTGGTACGCGTCTTGTGTCCCCTTGCTCGGGCGCGAGTGGATGATGAGCGGCTTATCAAGCTCGGTAGCGAGCGCAATCTGCTCACCAAGTAATGTCTGCTGCTTACGCTTCAGCTCATCATCAACCTGCGCAGGTCTAAAATAGTCGAGCCCACACTCCCCTATCGCGACAACCTTCGGGTGCGCAACAAGCGCACGATATGCTGCCGCATCAAATGCTTCGTCCGGCTCATGATTGGGGTGGAGCCCGACAGAAGCAAAGAGGTGTTCGTGCGCTTCGGCTAGCTCGACCGCCTGCCTCGAGCCCTCAAGGTCGCAGCCCACCACCACGCCGCCCCCCCCCTGCTCCCGCATCCGTTCAATGAGCCCCTCCCTATCCGCATCAAACGCCCCGAACTGCATGTGGCAATGCGCGTCGAAGTACTTGATTCGCATATCAGTCGGTATAAAAGATGCCGCGCAACTCCGATTCCGGAACGTACTGAAGCGCGATAAGGTACACCGCTTTAAGCGTACCTTTGGCAATGGT
This sequence comes from Minisyncoccota bacterium, assembly GCA_036516675.1. Taxonomy (GTDB): domain Bacteria; phylum Patescibacteriota; class Minisyncoccia; order Phycocordibacterales; family Phycocordibacteraceae; genus C7867-001. The sequence continues at coordinate 2,222 of DATEBU010000082.1, read as the reverse complement.
CTTGTGGCGCGCAAAGGCAATGACTTGCTGTTCATCCTCATGAGCAACAAGCTTGTCGCCCGAGATAGTTCGCAGCCTCCTAGGCATTAGCCGGTATCTCGAAGTTTGCGAGAAGCGACGGCTGTGGTGCGAACCCGAGCGTCTGCGGGTCCTCCCCATGCAGATATACCTCCACAGCTTCGCGGATATTGCGCGACACTTCCTCAAGCGTCTTGCCTTGAGTCACGATGGGCGCGCCGACAGCCGCGGCCGTGTACCACCCCCCTTCGCGCGATATAGAGAATTGGATGATACTCCTCATATTTTCTATTATACCATATCTGCTCAACCCAGACGGGGGAAGAGGTTCTCGGGGCGCTTATTGTGGCGGGCGGCCGAAGCGATGGCAGCGGCGGTACGCGGCATGCAGGGGGCGAGGTGGGCCGCGATGACGGCCAGCTGGCGCACCAGGTGCTCGATGTCGCAGCGCGCCTGTTCGCGCACGACCGCATCGCCGCTCTTGATGCCTGTATAGGGCTCGCACTCGGTCATAAATGCGTCGGCGGTCGCAATCTTGGCGAAGACGAGGTCAAGCGCCTCGTTGAATTTGAATGCATCTATAGCTGCAACGAACGCCTCCTCCAAGTGCTCGTCCTCGTCCACAATCTGGATGGGGTGCTCCAAATATTCCTCGGCAAGTTTCATCACGCGCGCCACAAGATTACCGAGGCCGTTCGTGAGGTGAGCGGTATAGAGCGCGCGGATTCCTTCAAGCGTAACGTCAGAATCTTCGAACGGGCTTGTATGTCGCAGGAGAACATACCGCAACGCATCGGCACCAAGTTCGTCTACTATGTCGAAAGGGTTGATGACATTCCCGAGCGACTTGCTCATTTTCTGTCCCCCGCTCGTGATGAACCCTTGTATAACGACTTGTTTTGAACGTGGCAGACCGGCCGACATGAGCATCGCCTGCCACATTGCCGATTGCTGGCGCAGATTATCCTTCCCGCCTATCTGCAGCGCGTTGGGCTCTTCTTTGGTACCCCAGAACTTCTCGAAGGTTGCCGTATCCTCCGGCCATCCGAGTGTGGATATGTAATTGGCGAGTGCGTCGAACCAGACGTACATGACTTGATCTGGGTCGCCAGGCACGTCGATGCCCCAAGGCATTTTGTTCCTCAACCGCGAGATACTGAAGTCCTGCAGACCTCGCGCGACGAACAGCTTTATTTCATTCTGCCGGAAATCAGGCACCACGAAATCTGGTTGAGCGGCATACAGGTCGAGTAGCGGTTGCTGGTACTTCGAGAACCTGAAGAAATAATTCTCTTCATCAATGAGCTCAATCTCGGCATTCGGGTGGAGTGGGCATCGCCCATCGACGAGCTCGGAGTCGGTTTTCTCCAGTTCGCACCCAACGCAGTACTTGATCTGGTAATTCTTCTTGTATATATCTCCGTCTGCCGCACACCGCTTCCAGAACTCTTGCGCGGACTTCTTATGGTGCGGGTCCGTCGTGCGGATGAAATGCAGGTCGGGAAAGAGGTCGAGTTTCTCCTTGAGCGCCTTGAACTTCGCTGCGTATTCATCAACGTATGCTTGTGGTTCGATGCCACGCTCGTTTGCCGCCTTCCACAGCTTCTGACCATGCTCATCGGTACCTGTGTTGAAGAACACCTCGTCACCCTGGAGCGCATGGAGGCGCGCGACGACATCTGCCTTGATAATCTCGAGTGCGAAGCCGACATGAGGGTCCGCATTTACATACGGCAAGGTAGTCGTTATATAAAACGGTTTTGTAGCGGTTGGCATGTGGATTCAAGAACTCTTAAGCTCGCGTTGCTTGCGCTTGTCAAAGTCAGATAGGAACTCAAGCATCGCGGCTGCGACTGGGACAGAGAGCAGCACGCCAAGGAAGCCCGCGAGGGTCCCGCCCGCAATCAAGGCGACCAAGAGCAGGAGCGGTGGTACGCCAATGACCTTCTTCACGATGAGCGGATAGATGAGATTGGTCTCGAACTGATTGACGACGATATAGAGGCCCGCGACAATCAGTGCGAGGGGGAAGCCGCCCACTGAGTAGGCCACTGCGGCGGCGAGCCCGCCGGCGACCAAGGAGCCGAAGATAGGGATAATCTCGGCCATAGCGGTGAAGACGGCCAGCAGCAGAGCATACGGCACCGAGAGGATGAGGAGCCCAAGATAGACGAGGACGCCCATAAGGACCGAGAGGAAAATCT
>DATEBU010000081.1:0-4980 GCA_036516675.1 Minisyncoccota bacterium | reverse complement strand
CCGATTGCCCTGCGTGTTGCCAAACTGGTTGAAGGCCGACGCAAGCTCGGCGAGGATGGCGCCCGCGCGGCCCGAGTCGGCCGCCGAGGCGACAAGCCGGAGCGTCACACTCACGATAGGCGAGGCGAGTTTGCGCTCGACCTGCTCGATGTACGTCTTGTTCGCCTCAATTTCGCGCTGCTCGCTCTCCTTGCGCTTATCTTCATCCTTCGACTTCCCCGAGAAGAGCGTGTGGGTGAGATCGCGTGCAAGCCGCCCAAGCTCGCTCTCGGGGAGCGTGAGTGCATCGCCGTGCTTCTGCCCCTTCCGTAAGGCATCAAGTATCTTGCGGTAATGCTTCACGTATCGCTCACCAGCGGGCTCGATGACTATCTGCACACCAGCTCCCTCGCCTGCTTGCTCAATCTTGGCGAAGGCATTCGTGAGCGCATTTAGCGGGTCGTAGTCAAACTCCGTGTAGTCCTTCAAGGGGAGCGCGGGCGAGGCCGCGAGCCGCGCCGTAGCCGCGACCGTCGCGCCAGAGGGAACGAAGAGATTGTAGTCGCTCGGCTGCTCAAATAGGTGCGCCTCGGGGAAGACCGCGAGGAGCTGCTTCTCGAAGAGGTCGCGCTTACTCGCGGGCACGGCTGCGTAGAACTGCAGGTGGGGTGAAGAAGCGGGGATGGCGAGCTCAAGGGCGAAGTAGGCGGGCTCGCCTGTACCCGCATCCTTAACCGCCAGGAGGCCCGCGTAGAACTGCTCCATCGCAGAAATAAGCTCCTTCAAGGTCTTTACTCGGCCTCCGCTCTCCTCTCCCTGCTTAGGTTCTGGGAGCGCAATCTCATAGAGGGCCATACGGAGCGCCTTCATCTTCGGCGCCTTCTCATCTCTACCAGCCGCGGGGAGCCCCACCGCGATGTGCCGCACGAGGTAGCGATGGAAGTCGTCGGTGATGTGCGGGTCGTCCATCTGCTCCATCACCAGAAGTGCGTTCTTAATCCCCTTCTCCTCCATCGTAGCGCGCAGGCTCTGCACGACGCGCTCGGTGTCGCCGAACTCAAGCTCGGCGAGGATGGCGTCGGCCTCGGTCCTGGCCGTCTCCTCCGACAGACGATACTCATGTGCCAGCACGTTCTCTGCGGGCACCCCGTGGTGCCCAGCCAGGGTCTCCGCAATAGTGGCGTGGCGCAAGAACTCGATGGTGGCCGGCCCCTCCTCACGCGTGAGCGCGAGCTCCCGCTCCTTCTTCGCCACCTGCCCGCGCAGATACGCAAGCTCCTCTTCGGGCGTGCTCACATAGGGTGCCGATTCCATAGGCATATTTTAGCAGTCATGCCGCCACGTTTTGCGCCAATCCACGAAAAGCGGCGGCACTGCGCGCCACGATGCGCTCGGCTTTGAGCTCGAGCGGGTAGACCCAATGCGAAGGCAACAGGCGGTGTGCCTTGCACCAGGCGATCCGTGCGAGCTCGCGCTTCTCTTGGCGAGTCAGAATCATGCCGACCTCCTCATGTCCCGTCCTGTGGCGAACATACCACATTTGGTATACTGGGGCGAATGCTCAACTTCTTGATTGCGTGCGCGCAGTTTGACCTCGACACCATCCTGCGCACGGGCGGATATGTGGGAATAGCCGCGCTCGTCTTCGCCGAGAGCGGTTTGCTTGTCGGGCTCTTCTTGCCAGGCGATTCCCTCCTCTTCGCCGCCGGCTTGCTAGCCGGTGGTGGCGTGCTCGCGTACGGCCCGCTCGCCGTTATCGTGGTTGTCGCCGCAATTCTCGGCGACACCGTCGGCTACTGGTTCGGCAAGAATGTCGGCGGGGCACTCTTCAAGCGTCCTGACTCACGATTCTTCAAACAAGAATATGTACAGCGCGCCGAGCGTTTTTATACGAAATATGGCGCACAAGCCATCGTACTTGCGCGCTTCGTCCCCATCGTGCGCACCCTGGCGCCCATTCTGGCTGGCGTCGGAAATATGCGCTACACCCGCTTCCTCGCTTTTAACGCGCTCGGCGCCCTTGTCTGGGGTGCGGGCGTCGTCTCTGCCGGCTACTTCCTTGGCGCAGCGGTGCCGGGTATTGAGCGTTACATCCTCCCCATCTCCCTCGGCATCATCCTTGTCTCCTTCCTCCCCATCCTCATCAACCTCGCCTCCGGTAAACGCGCGGTCTAGTAGCCAAAATCGTTATCATCGGCGCCAGAGACTAAAGACCCAGTTCACGATCGCGAGCACAAGCGCGAAGAGCATCGCCCACCAGAAGCCATCTACCGAGAACCCATCTACGATGAACGCCGCAAGCAAGATGAGAAGGGCGTTAATAACAAGAGAGAAGAGCCCGAGGGTGAGGATGGTGATGGGCAGCGTGAGAATGAAGAGGACGGGGCGAATGAGTAGGTTCAAGGCGGCGAGTACCACCGCGACTATAACCGCCCCCCAGAATGTCACCATAGCCCCGGGCAGCACGTAGGCCGTGACGCCGATGGCAATTGCCGAGATGGCCCACTGGATGAAGAGCTTCATACAGGGACTATACCAGATTCTCGACAAAGAAGGCGTCGGCAAGCGCGAGCGCTTGGTGGGCTGAGGGCGCATGGTAGGAGGAGCGTGCGTCGCAGGCAAAGCCGTGTCCGGCCTCGCTCCAGGTCGCCTCCACATACGGCTTCCCCGCTACCGCGAGCGCGTCAGCAATAGCCCGTGTCTGCTCGGGCGGGATATGTGCGTCGGCCCCACCCCACACAAGGAGCTGCGGGCCATGGAGCGCAGCTGCGCGGTCAAGTAGCGTTGCGATACCACCGCCATAAAACGAAACCGAGGCCGCAAGCGGGAGCGCCGAGTTTGCTAGGTAGGCAGCGCGGCCACCCATACAAAAGCCGATTGCTACAACTTTGATGGACACTAAGTGTCCATCAGGATTGAGTTCGGCAAGAAGCCAGTCATAAGCGGCCTGGGCATCAGCAATCTGACCCTCGGCAGTCAGGGCGCCCATGGCCTCGGCCACGCTCCCTCGAGAACCCTCGGGACCTGCGGCCTCGCGCGTCTCATAGTCGGCCTCAAAGCCCGGGGCCGTGCGGTGGAAGAGCTCGGGCGCAATCGCGAGGTAGCCCTGTGCCGCGAAGCGGTCGGTCATGCGCCGGATGTAGTCGTTCACGCCGAACGCTTCTTGCAAGACGATAATGCCATGCGCGGCCGACGAAGCTGGCCGCGCCACATACGCGCCCATCTGCGTGCCATCACTAACTGTGAGTATGGTATCGTTCATCACGCTCTATCGTAACACTCTACTCGCTGACTATTCGAGTAACAGCAGCAGTGCCATGATACCGATACCGATGATCATCCACGCAAGCTGGAACGCTGACCGCACGAGGCGATGCTCCTTCTGCAATTCCGGTATCAGGTCTGACATCGCAATATAGATGAAGCTCGCTGCACCGAGTCCGAGTAGTACCTCCGGAGCCCCATAGAAGCTGTGGGCGAACAGGAGCACGAGCAGCACGCCTGCGACTGCGGTCGCCGCGGAGAAGAAATTGTAGAGCAACGCCTTCTTCCTGCTCCAACCGCCGTGTACCAGAATAGCGAACTGCCCGATCTCTTGAGGAATCTCGTGGAAGATGACGGCGACCGCGGTGGCGATACCCACGGGGATACTTATCAGGAACGCTGCCGCGATAGCAATCCCATCCAAGAAGTTGTGGAGTGCATCCCCGAGGATGGTGAGATATACCACCGCGTGCACCTCTTCTTCGTGAGACCCGTGTGAGTGATGCCACCTGAGCACACGCTCGAGCACAAAGAACAGAATAATCCCTGCGAGCACATAGACGCCGCTTCGTACTGCCCCCTCACCCTCCATAATCTCGGGGAGAATGTGGATAAAGACGTCGCCCAAGAGCGCCCCAGCAGAAAAGCTCACGAGGTAGAGGAGGGTGCGTTCGAGGCGCTTCGGGTTAATGCCAAGGGCGAAGACGCCAACGAGCGAGACAAGGCTGACGACGATGACGCTGCCGAGCGTATATACCCAGACTTCGGTCATAGTGTTTTGGCAAGGCCGCACACACAGACAAAGGCGTGCTGGTGGCGACCGAGACTCGCAAGTCCGTAGTGGATGTGGCGGTGCCCGACATCCACGCGCCGCGCAAGACCTGCCCGGGTGAAGGCCTCGAGCGCGCGATAGGCATTGACCAGGTCGAGCTTGCCTCGCACCAATCTCGCAGCCGCCTCTACACTGATTGGCGTATGCGACTTCGTAAGCACTTCAAGGAGGGCCACGCGCCCGTAGGTAGCGCGGAACCCTGCCTGCCGTAACGCATCCGCAAACGGCCCACTACTCTTCACCGATATCTGCATTCCCCCTACCCTATCATAAATGCAAATTATTTGCAATAAGGAAAATAGAATAGTGCGTATAGCGAATCCGAGCTTTATTTAACCAGTGGATCAAGCACGGCCTTGAAGGCGGCGAAGGGCAAGGCACCTTCAATGAGTTGGGTGCCGATGATGAATGAGGGTGTCGCCTTGACGCCAAGCTTCTGTGCCTCGGCGGTCGTGGCCTCGGCCACCTTAGTGTATACGCCCGTATTGGCCTTTACATCGGCGGCTATCTTGGCCGCGTCAATGCCAGCGATGGTGGCATTCATCTTATCTATGGAGGCAGCGTCCCCAAAGCCCGCCCCCTCTTCGTCTTGCGCCTCGAATATGGCGGTGCGCCAGGCGAAGTATTGAGCCGGATAGAGCTTCCAGACAGATTGGCTGTAGAGCGCAGCCGTCATAGAGTCTGGGCCCATCCGCGGGCTGAGGAACACGACATCCTTGAAGACCACCTTGGCCTGCCCCGTGTCCACATAGTCCGTAATAATCTGCGGGAGCGCGGCTGGCGTCGGGATTTGCTCATGTCCAACCTCAAATGACTTGCAGTAAGGGCACTGGAAGTCGCTCCAGAAGGCAATGGTGATTGGTGCGTTCGCCTGACCGATGAAGGGGACGTTCTTGGTGTCCACG
>DATEBU010000080.1:0-10833 GCA_036516675.1 Minisyncoccota bacterium | reverse complement strand
CATCCTCTTCTGCCTCTTCTTCTTCGGCGCGACCATCTTCGCCGAGCGATACACCTTCGGCTTCGTGGACGACCTGCGCCTCGTCTCATTCCTCTTCCTCACCGAATTCTTCTTCGCGGCGGCGCAGTCCCTCTTGGCAGCTCGGCTGAAGTTCGCGGTGGTCGCGAGCCGCGCCGCCGTTGCGAAAGGGGTCCAGCTCGTGGCGCTCCTCTACTTCCTCTACCAGGGAAACCTGGGGCTTGAGCAAATGTTCATCTCAATGATCGCTGGCTCGCTGGTCTCGACGCTGACCATGATCCCCGCATTCATCGCGCTCCATGTGCAGTGGTCGAAGACATCCTTTGCCAAGGACCGTATCCTGCCCATGATATTTGCCACCTATGGCAAGTGGGACCTCTACCGCCAGCTCGCGGGCGAGCTCACGACCCGCGTGCAACCGTGGCTTATCAAGGTCTTCGTCTCCACCGAGGCGGTGGCTATCTTCTCGGTAGCCACCGCATTCGTTGCCGCCATCAAGGACCTCGGGTTCCCGGTGAAGACCTTGAAGACCCTCGTCCCGCTCCATATGGATACCGCCGAGAAGAGTCGCGGTATCTTCGTCAGGAGCTCGCGGTACATACTCGCGTTCTCCATCCTGGTGTCGATTGCGGCTGCGGCGGCCGTGCCTCTCTCTATCTACCTCTTGGTGCCCAAGTACACGGTCGCCCTGCCGTACTTCTTCGCCATGCTCCCCGCTATTCCTATCACCGCGCTCGGCGTTATCGCCACCACCTTCCTCATCGCGCTTCGCAAGCAGCGATTCCTCTTCTGGCTCGGCATCGAGAAGAACGTCATCATTCTCGCGTTCTACATTGGCCTCCTGCCGCTCATGGGTCTCTGGGCGCTCGCGATAGAAGAGACGGTCACGCCGCTCGCGGCCCTTGCGGTCGTGTATGTATACATGTTCCGCACCAGTCCCGGCGGCTTCCGCTTCACGCTCCGGGAATTCGTGACCTACGACCGGAGCGACTGGGAATTCTTCAAGGTTGTATACAAAGATATGAGAGACGTGGCTAAGCGTAGACTCTACTTCACCTAACGGCCCGAAGGAGTAGCTCGAACCGCAAGCGACTCAAGTTGTAGATGAGTGAAGCTGCCCCCCTGATCTGGGCCAGCCCGTTCGGCTGGCTCGGTGGGGTGAAGAAGATCGTCCCGCCCTTGTAGTACGTGCCGTCTATCGCTTGCCCTTTCACTCGCCGCATCTTGATTGCACGCCGCCCGCAGAGCGACCAGAGGACCTCTATCCGCTGTGGAGTCCGCACCCCTTCCACATAAACGGCCCGCGGACTCACGTAGCTCAATAGCACGGAGGTTGCCTGCTTGTATCCGCCGTTCTTCCCGCCGTCCCCGCCGTCAATAATCACGAGGTCATAGTCTCGCTTGGGCGGGAGGGTCTCGTAGCTCTTGATGACGTTGGCCCGCGGAGCATTCTTCGCTAGTTCACCAAGACAGAAGGGAATGTCCTCGTATGCGTCTACGCCATACTCCTCAAGGAACGTGGTCATGGTGCCGATGCCAGCGCCAAGCTCGAGGATGCTCGCGGGCTTGGTGGCCGCGCAGTACTCCTTGAGGAATTGCAGAGAAACAGGGGTCGCCATGTGGTCGGACCCCGGCTTCTCGCGAAAGGAGCGCCAAAATGCCATCACCTCATTTGAAATAATCATGCGTGGCGTGTATGCTAGCATATATGGAATCCTACGAATATCGTGTGCACGAAGACCATCGCCGTCGCGGGGCCTACGACATCATTCCCGGGCTCCCGGGCGACATGAACTTCACCGTGCACGTCCCCGGCGTCATCCCCGAGGAGCTGCACATGCACCATCACCAGACGGACTACTTCGTCGTGGCACACGGCAAGGTCCTCTTCCGTCTGGTCTATGACGACGGGCGACCCGAGGAGAAGTTCATCGTCACCGAGCAGGACAAGAAAACCGTGATCATCCCTCCCGGGGTCTGGCACGGCTATCTCGCCATCGAGCCGTCAACGATGATCTTCTACATCACGCAGAAGTTCAACACCGCTGACGAACTCCGCCGTCCCTCACCCTCGGAGGACTGGAGCTACGAAGGAATGTAAAACGGCGGCACCGATAGTTTGGTGTCGCCGTTTGGCGCTGCTGTTCGTTGGTCCGTTAGGTGTCGCGCCAGTTGAGGTACCTGAGCACGGCGGCCGCAGAGAAGAGACTCCCATATTCCTCCGCACGATACCGCTCAAGCCGACCGAGCTCATCTTCGAGAAGCCCAGCGCGGGTATTTTCGACTATTCCCTGCGAGTGGACCACCCGCTCGGTCCAGGGCAGGGGTGTGCCGGCGATGGCATACACCCGCTTCGACTGGCCGCCCAGTCCAGTGATGGTGGTAATGAATGTCCGCGGCAGATTGAAGGCGGGGGCGAGAACACCAATGTCCCCGGATAGTGCCGACGCGTGCCGTATGAGACCGCGCGCATCAAGCAGGGTATTGGTATTGCCCCTCTCGTCGGTGACGTCAATTGGGATGATAGGAACCCTGCCGTCCCACCCAAGCGCTTTCAGGCGCTCGACCGAGGCGTCGAACCCGCCATAACCGTGCGCGGGGCCGCCTCCGCACATGCCGAGAGCTTTCATCGCGCCCGCACTCGCGAGTTCGATTGCCTTCAGGAGAGAGCTGTCGGCGTTGTCCGGCGTCTCGCCAAAGACAAAGACGAGCTCGAACGGCCCACGATTTGGCGGGCGATAGTCGCAGAGTATCCGGGGGAGGAGCCGGAAGAAATCCTCCAGCTCTTCTGGGGATAGACTTGTGATGCGGGTGATGCGGGGCACCGGGACCTCCTCTGTTACAGGAAAAAGGACTCTTTCAAGCTACGGCTAGTATAGCACACTACTTACAAGAAAGCAAGTAATCGCAGAATGCACCTACTCACTCGGTACCGCCAGGGCGCGAAAAGACGAAATACCGGAAGCCGGTAAAGTTCCAGAGGATGACCACAGCGAGGGCCAGGGCCTTCGCGATATTCTCCCACGCGAGCGGGCCGACCTCGCTCGGCCGCGCGAAGGTGGTCAAGAGATAGACAATCGAAACATTGATAAGAAATGCGCCGGCATTGACCGCGATAAACTTGGGGAGCTCGACGCCCTGATTTCCACTCGTCTGAAAGGTCCAGTGCTTGTTCCAAAAGTAACTATGTACAATCACCACCGAAGAACTGATAGCGGTGAAGAGGATGATAGGCACTCCCGCATATACGTCAAAGGTGATGCTAAGTGAGTTCAATATCAAAAAATCGAGCCCGGCGTTCATCAGGCCGACCACGAGATAGCGCACAAACTGCGTACGCATCACACCTTTTTCTTCAGGCCGTTCCACAGCCAGCTGTCGTTGTAGTATCGCGCATCAAAGGGGTTGTGGCCCGGGTCGTCTTCCAGATGCCCGATAAGCTCCGAAATAGCCTCACTCATAGGTCGCACGGGCTTGAACTTAAAGGTCTTCTCAAATGTCTTGAAGTCTTGCAGATAGCTCTTCTTGATGCCGACGGGGCGGTAGGTAATCTTCACCTCCTTCTTGAGGCGCCGCTTGAAGAACTTCTGTATCTCCTTGGCGAGCCCGCCCACACTCCAGTTCTGTGAGCACACGTTGAAAGTCTTGCCACCCACCTGCGCGAGCGGGAGCTCGATTGCCTGGCGATATGCGTGCGCGGCATCCTTGATATCAAGGAGCGGGCGCCACACCTGGCCCTTGCCGTCGGTAGCGACATCCACGGACATCTCTTTGCGATAGAATGCGTCTTTGACGAGCGCGTTTAGCACTAGGTCATAGCGCATCCGCGGCGAGAAGCCGTAGACCGTCCCTTTACGGAAGATGACGGGGCGGAAGGTCTTATCGACAAGATTCATAATGCCAATCTCGGCCGCTCGCTTGGAGAGCGCGTAGGGGTGCACGGGACTTACGGCGTCACTCTCCTTATAGCGGGGTGGGACGACGGGCGTTGAGAAGGAGAAATAGACCGAGGCAGAGGAGGCGAAGACGAATCGGGTAATACCCGCAGCCTTCGCGAGTCGTGCAATCTTCTCGGCCGCGATATGGTTCACAAGGTCGCAGACGTGCGGATCGCTCGAGGAGGTCGGGTCAGTAGACTGTCCGGCCAAGTGGATGACGGCCGAGACACCCGTGAGGTCACGCGCGGACACGTCGCGTATATCCTTCTCAATCATCTGAATCTCCCCGCGCACCTCTCGAAGTGCCTCGCTCGTAAAGAGGAGCGAATCAAGCACGCGCACGCGGTAACCGTGCTCTAAGAGCTCGCGAACGACCACGCTCCCCACATACCCGGCACCACCGGTGACAAGCACGAGCGGTCTCGTCGCGGCCCTCTTTGCTACCTTCTTCTCAGCGGGTTTTTCCGCGGCCAGCCTGGACTTGGTTTTTGCCATAGACCCTACACTACCACGACTCCTTGGACCGGGATAATAAACTTGCCGCCCCGGGCTCGGAAGACCTTCTCGCGCTCCAGGATGACGTTCTGGTAGTTCCAGGCTAGGAGGAGATAGTAGTCGGGTAGGTTCGCTTCGGCCACGTCCCGCGGGACCACGCGTACGTGCGTACCCGGGGCGAGAAGGTGGTGCTTGGAGGGCAGGTCTTCAAGCGCGAACTCAAGCGTCTCCTCCCCAATTCCGCAGTAATTCAATATAGTGTTGCCCTTGGCGGGTGCGCCGTAGGCCGCAATGCGCTTGCCCTCCCGTTTGAGGCTCGCGAGCAGCTTCTTGAGCTTAGTGCGCGACGCCTCGACTTTGGCGGCGAGGGCGTGATAGGTCGTGGCCGTACCAAGCCCGAGCGCCTCCTCACGACGTGCAAGCTCTGCCACAGCTCCCGTCTTCTGGTGGGCACCGATGTGCCCAATAAACAGGCGTAACGACTGGCCCTGCGAGGGGACAATCATAGCGTCAAATGGCTCGAGACCGAACTGGGTGAGGAAGGTGAGGAACGGGCGCACGGCGAGGTACGAGAGGTGCTCGTGGTACACCGTGTCGTAGGTCAAATTCTCGAACATATCCACCAGATAGGGCGCCTCGAACACGAACACACCATCAGGGGCCAAGAGCTTCGCTACACCTCGAAAGAGCCCTTCATGGTCATCAATGTGCGCGACGACATTGTTGGCGAGTATTGTCCGGGGCTGCCCGTGCTCAAGGAGAATCTCTTCAGCAAGGGCTTCGCTGAAAAAGTCGGCGATAGTGGGGATGCCACGTTCATTTGCAACCACGGCAATGTTCTCGGCCGGGTCAACGCCGAGCACCTTATAGCCGTGGTCGCGGAACCACGAGAGGAGGATGCCGTCGTTAGAGCCGAGCTCCATAACAAAGTCTCCTGGCGAAAGGAAGCGGGACGCGACATCCTCGGCGTACTGACTGAAGTGTGCGGAGAGCTTGGGCATGCCGGAGGAGAAGTAAATGTAGTCTCGGAAGAGTGTAGACTTGTCGACCACATGTACTAACTGGGCGAGATGACAGTTGCGACAGAAATAGACCTCAAGCGGGAAGCAGTCTTCCAGCTCGCTCGCTCGGTGAGGTGCCACAAAGCTGTTCGCGAGCGCGTGGCTCCCCAGGTCGAGAAACTTCTCAAGTTCGGTGCTCCCGCACATGCGGCAGTGGGTACGAATAGTCATCATGATTAGTCAGTCTTACGTCCAACGAGCACCATCGCACCCGTCTTCCCAAACAACCACTCGAGCACAAACCATATAAGAAGGATGGGGGAGGCGACAAGCAAGAGGAACATCGAGCCTCCGGCAAGGGCGAGCGCCTTCACACGGCTCCCGCCTCGGCGTCGGTGAGCGACCACGCTATAGAGCACATCTGCAGGCAGAAACAGATTGAGGAATGTCTGGGCAGTCGACGAGAGCGTGTACTCAAGGTTCGTGAGGTTAAGCCACTCGGGAGTAAAGCCTGCACGGAGAAACAGGGCCTGGAGCGTTGTGGGGGTGAAGTGCACTTGGTGCCTGGGCCAGTCGTAGCAGAACCAGCGTTCCTTAGCGAGTGTGGCTTCCCAGCTCGCGGCATTAGGCACCGCCACCAGGAGCTTCCCGCCAGGGGCCAGGAGCTCATGCACTCTGCGTAAAACGGCGAGCGGGTCGGGCGTGTGTTCGAGGCTGTGCCAAAGCATTACGAGGCCGAACGCGCTCCCCGGCTCCGGCAGGTCATTTGCGACCGGTAGTCCGCGCGACTGCGCGAGCGTAACGGCTCCCTGGGACGGGTCATATCCCTGTACTTGAAGACCGCGGGCGAGCCCGAAGGCCACGACCTTCCCATTCCCACACCCATAATCAAGAATCGAGTCGTTCGGCGCGCTGCGGAGCGCGCGCCGTATCATCCGCAGCCGTAGGTAGAGGAAGAATTGTAATATCGGCCGCGCAAGACGCGCGAGCGTCGTGGGCTCGTCGCCCTCGGCAAAATACTCCTTCGGGTACGCAACGGGGGCCTCCTCACCCACGTAGCCGCCACACTCGGTACACACGAGAAAGTGTGGCAAGGGGGATGCGTTCGGGGCGAATCGGGGAAATCCGCAGACGGGACACACCGTGGCGCTCATGGAGAGTAGCGCCCGCGTCGGAGGAGCCAGAAATGCCAGATGTAGCGGTAGTGGAGCCAACCATACTTGAAGAGCTGACGCATAGTGGCGGTGGCCACCGACTCACCAATGTTCGGATTGCGTGGAGCGTAATGGACCGGTATCTCGACGAACGGAATCTTGGCATCAATAGTCACGAGCATGAGTTCAGTCACCAGCAGTGAGTTCGTGGCAGAGCAGCGTGGCACAATCTTCTCGAGTGCATCGCGGCGAAATAGCTTCATGGTGCAGGCAACGTCAGTGATGCGCGGCGTTTTGAAGAGTACTCGCATCGTCGTAGCACATACCGTGTGGCCGAGCCGATTCACGAAGCCCATATTCGCGCCCGGCACAATCATGGCGGTGTTGGTGCGGGAGCCGAACACGACCGGGAACGCGTCGGCATAGGCGAGGAGGCGTCCCACATCTTCGCTGCGGAATGTGGCGTCTGGCTCGGCCAAAATGATGTACTCACCACTCGCCTCAAGGAGCGCCCTGCGGAAGGCCCACCCGTAGCCCTGGCGGGTTTCGTGCACCAGACGCGCCTTGGTCTTGCCCACCTCTTCGTCGGTGCCCGCTTCGGCGTTGTTGTTTACGACCACCGCTTCGTCGACGTACTCATTCGAAAGGAAGTCCTCAATCGCCTCGCGGACCGCGTTTTTCTCGCGATAGGTCGCGAAGCCGACTGACACCTTTTTGCCATGCCACATGAGTACGTCCGTTAGCGGATACGGTATATCGAGACAGTGGGGTTACGATACACCAATTCGAGCGTCGTGTCCTTATCCGCGTCGATACTCGAGAGCTGGTGTTCCCATGGGCCAATGTAGACATAGGCCGCACCCGTGCCCGACCAGGTCGGACGACTCAAGTCATACCGAGCGAGAATGTCTTGTATGACTGGTTCTGGAATGCTGCGATTAACGGATCGGCTGTCGGCAATCTGGAAGAGAGGCGCCTCAAAGGACTGGTCGACGTAGCTGTAATTGTAGAGATTGCGCCAGAGGCTCTTGGTATTGAACCACTCATAGGTCGTGCAGCCACGCGCGCAGAAGAAGTCAGAGTCACCGTGGAGAAGGGCCGCGACCGCAGAGCGGTCGACGTCGAAGAGCTTGTATGCGGTAGTGAAATGGTCCTCAATCTCACGATTGGACGCGATGGAGTTAAGCCCCGTGAGCAAGTACGGGTTTGAGGCCGTATACGACATAAGGAAGTGCGTCGTGATGAAGGAAGGTGAGAGCACCACCGTTTCCCTCGGTACGTTGTTGTCCACCCATCGCCACGAGTCCAGTACGTCTTGGGAGAATGAGTACTTCTCGATTATGGCAGGGGTCGGGTGCACAAAACCTGCCGTGTTTATTACTTGTTTTACCAACAGTAAGATGACCAGTACCGCGGCAAGCGCCACGAGGATTCTTTTTACATGCTCTCGCGAATACCACGTCAGGAGACGTTGCAGGCCGAAAAAGAGCGCTGCGAATGTGATGAGCAGCAGAAGAATATTATTGGGTCGTTCGAAATGGTCAGGGTCCGGGACAAAGCCAGTAACCAACTGTAGATTCCACACTACAAACATTGTTGCGAGCGCGACGAATGAGAACTGACGGAAGTGAAACTCCTTTTTGGGCACGAGCCAAAAGACGGCCGCAGCAGCGCCAAGGTATACGAGATAGTCCCGCCACACGCTCATAAACCGGAAGGCGCGACCGTGCTCGATGCCGAGGCGACCCGACACCTCGGCTGCGGTGGGCAGATGAGAGAACGCGATATAGTTCAATAGGTAGGGCACTGATAACAAGCTGGCGATGCAAGCGCCAAGCAAGAGCCAATTGAAGGCATCCCTACGTTTGGCGGCTGTGAACATGAGCAGGAGGCCTATCAGGACAACCGCGAATACCCAATAATGGAAGTACACATACGCCAGCAGCCCCACAGCGCCTCCTGCGGCGATAGCGCGATTCCGACTTGGCTCAAGCCACAGGCGCAGGAGAAGATATATTGCCAATAAGAAAAACGGCACGGTCAAGAGTGGGTCGTCGATGCGCGTAAGGAACGTTCGATCTAGGTAGGTGTTGACGTAGGGAACAAAGTTCTTCAACACAATGTTTGAGAACGTCTCGAAGCCGTCAAAGGCTCGTGGAATGCGGACATAGAGCGGCGTGAGCGCACCAATGGCTCCTAGCAGTATCGCCCACGGGCGGTTGGTGAACACGGTGCGCCCAAGTGCGTACAAGAGAAGAAAGCTAAGTGCCGGTGAGACAACATTCACAAACAGATACGCGGCATTGACGTCAAATGCGAAGATGCGGATAAGACCGCCCATCAGGAGCGGAGGGACTGCGGGGAAGACCGTCGGCTTACCTTTATTATTTTCAACCTGGAGATCGCCTGGCGGGACATGGCCATCAGCGACTTCGCGCGCACGGGGCACATAGAGAATGGTCTCATCAGAAAAATTCGGTACCTGTAACCAGAGGTAGGTACCGCCACTTTGCTCAACCGCGCTACGGATGAACAACTGCGGGGTGATATGAAACAGCCCTATGATGGCCGCCAGAATAACGAGGCTCACTGGAAAAAACAAGCGGTGCTGACCCACGTAGTTTTTGAGTTCTCTGACGCGTACGAGCCTAGTCTCCATGAAAGTATTCGACGTATAGTATCATGGCGAGCATGTCCCTCACGACTCTCATCAAGGGCGTAGCCGCGCGCACGGCTACACTAGCACAACAAACTTTCATGAGAGCATTCGTGAAAAGGCAGGTAGGGAAGGCCGCTCGGCTGTACCATCGGTTGCGCGCCAGCCGACCCATCTGGTGGGGCATCTTGAATCGCGAGGGCCGACGGTTCTTCGCGGAGGCCGCCCCCCTCTCGCCCTTTTCCGGAGAGAGTGGTGAATAGACCAGTACTTATTGTTGCTATTCACAGGATATTGACTTTTTGTTGTTAAAGGACTAATATATACGCAAGGGCTAGTCATACGTATGGCCATAAATAACCCGACAAAAACACGGATTCAGGAACTCAAAGCCGAATATGATTCGCTCCGCAAGGGCAGGGAGTCTCTTTTGGTAATGGTAGATGAGGCGGAAATCCCAGAAGCGGTCTACAACTCCAACGCGATTGAGAACTCCACCCTGACGCTCAAGGAAACGGAGCAGATTCTCCTTGATATGGAAGTATCGCGTAACGTATCGGTGCGGGAAGTCTTTGAGGCGAAGAACCTTGCCCGTGTCGTTGGCTATATCCGCACCAAGTCACAGGAACGCGAGATCGATAAAGAAACAATCCTGTTGCTCCACCAGATGCTGATTGGCGGTATCAACGATCATATTGCCGGACGATTCCGTACCGCAGGCGAATATGTCCGGGTCGGTACGCACGTCGCACCGGCTCCGGAGCATGTCGAACGTATGATTGACGAGATGCTGCTTGAGTACACCAGCAATCTCAACTCGTATTTTCTGGATAAGGTCGGCACCTTTCACCTGGACTTTGAGACCATCCACCCCTTTAACGACGGCAATGGGCGTATCGGTCGGACCATTATCAACTACCAGCTCCAACGGCTTGGCTTTCCGCGCATCATTGTCCGCGATCGGGAGAAGAAAGACTACTACCGAGCGTTTGGTGACTATCGGGACCGCAAGAACACCCGGACGATGGAGAAGATTCTGGCGCTCGGTCTTACAGAGTCACTGCACAAGCGCCTGGCCTATCTCAAGGGTGAGACTATCATCGCGCTTGCCGACTACACCAAGACACATCCCCTGTCGGGACCGGCTCTCACGAACGCCGCCCGCCGACAGAAGATACCCGCCTTCCGTGAGAAAGGCGTCTGGAAGATCCCGGCGAATTTCAACTACGAAGCCCGCACATGACCCCGGCACAACTCCCCTCGGCGGTATCTCTATTCGCCCTCAATAACGACCCCACCAAAAAGAACCATGGATAAGGTCGGGAAAGTAAGCTGGAAGTGATTCGAGAAATTCCTTCTTGCCGTTGGATGCGAATTTAAGGGTCAGGATGGGAGCCATCGTAACTATAGTATCATGGCGAGCATGTCCCTCACGACTCTCATCAAGGGCGTAGCCGCGCGCAGCGGCTACGTTATCTCTCGGGCGGGGGTCGCCCACGACCTCGCGCACTGGGCCGCCGACGCGGAGTTCGAGGCGGCGCTTGCCTCATGCCGCCCGTACTCGATGCTCA
>DATEBU010000079.1:0-6487 GCA_036516675.1 Minisyncoccota bacterium | reverse complement strand
CAATTCTCATTCGTCTATATAGATGTAGATATCTACACCTCCACGAGGGATGCACTTGCATTCTTCTATCCTCGACTCGTCCCCGGTGGATTCCTCATCTCTGACGACTACCAGGGCAAGCGCACCCCGGGGGTGAAGAAGGCCTTCGACGAATTCCTCGCCGATAAGATGGAACGCCCGCTCCTCACCGCTGTCGGCCAGTGCCTCTTGATAAAATATGTATAACCAGATTGCCCGAGCGCTCGAGAGAGGCGCGTCGCTCCTTCACGGAGCGGCGGTACGCGTGAAGTGGCGGGGCATCGCGCACGAGCTCAATGCGATACCCGAGCTCGCGGCCCTCTATGCGCGTTATCACGCCTCGCCGGAGGGCAAGTGGACCATCGGTACAGACGACCTTGTGAATCTCTACCAGTTCGTCCGCACGCATGAGCGGACCAACATCTTGGAGCTCGGCATGGGCGTCGGGCTCTCCACCGCCTCGATGGCGCTCGCCTTGAAGCATTCTGGAGGGCGGGGGCACATCACGGCGCTCGAGCAGACCACCAAGTGCATCCCGATTGCTCGCGAGCTCCTGCCGAGCGAACTCGCCCCCTTCGTCACCATGGTCGAGGCGCCCCCGCACGCGTTTCATATCCCCGGCGTCTCACGCTACCACTACTATTGCGGCTACGACTGGACGCCGCCACCGGGCACGCGCTTCGACATGGTATTCCTCGACGGCCCCACTGGCTGGCTCGAAGAGGGGATGCTCGTCTCTCCCGATAACGCCGACCTCTACCACTTCCTCCCGTATCTCGCCCCAGGCTGCCTGATATATGTGGACGGTCGGCGTGGGAGCGTGAAGATGGTCGAGCGCTACCTCGGGCAGTACCTCGAGGTTATAGAACGTGATAGCGAGTACACCGTTCTGCGGGTCAAAGTGCCCGTAGCGACACTCCGTGATATACAGATACACGACACCAAGCTTGAGCCCCTGAAGGGCATCGTCTATTTCCCCAAGTAAGGTAGAGCCCCCTAAACCTTATGGATACCGTATTCCTCTTCATCTTCCACCATTCCCACATCGCCGACCTCCTCAACACGGAGTACATACGGTACCTCTCTACCAAGTACAAGGTGGTCGTCTTCCTGCCCAAGCGCGAGGGGCTCGCCTCACTTGGGCAGAACGCCTACTACACCAACGAAAATATCGAGTATCGGGAGCAGGAGCTCCTGCATGAGAAGTGGTGGTACCGCTTCAAGCTCCTGCGGACTGCCTGCATACGGCAGTTCGACTCCTTGGTGTCCGTACGGTGGAATTACGACAAGAACAAGTACACCGACTGGCGTCGGACGTTGCTCCGGAGGGTATCGCGTTTGGTGCCTAGGCGCTGGATGAGCACACGCACCTTCACGTGGTTCGAGGGGCGGATGCTACCCGACGAGGCGTTCTTCCGCGATGCGGTGGCTACCTACAAGCCGCGCCTCGTCTTGACCGCGACGCCCGGCTTCACCCCCTTTGACGCGTGGGCCATTATTCTTGCGAAGAAGCACCGGATACCCACGGCCTCAATCAACTTCACCTGGGACAATCTCACGAGTAACGGCAAGTTCATGAGGAAAACGGATTACCTTGTCGTCTGGAACGGCATCATCAAACAAGAGGCCCTCGACTACCACCGGTACACGCCCGAGAGCGTGTTCGTCTCAGGGCCGCTACGCTTTGACCCGTACTTCACCCCCATGCAGGGAGAGATGAGCCGCGAGGCCTTCTTGAAGAGCAAGGGCCTCGACCCGGGTCTGAAGACGGTCCTGATAGCCACGATGACCGATAACAATTACTCGGGTCACGTCGAGCTTATCGAACAGGTACTCGCGCTGCGGGACGCGGGCACCATAGAGCCGTGCAACGTCTTCGTCCGGGTGCACCCCATCGACCACTTTAATAAATACGAGAGCCTTATCGCACGCGGCATTAAGAATCTCCACATCGAGCGCGCAGGCACGCTACTCTTCGACGACCGTGCGCCGGGGCAGAAGGTACAGATGAATCAGGCGGATATGCGGAACCTGAAGCACACCCTCAAATACTGCGACCTGTGCATCAACCCGTTCTCGACGCTCTCTATCGAGGCGATGATATTCGACAAGCCCGTTATCAATCTCGGCCTCATTGAGAAGCATCGCCCCTCGCTCGAGTACGTTCACTATAAGCCCTTGATTGACCGCGGAGCCGTGCGGGTTGCGTACACGGAGGCCGAGCTCACCGAGTACTTAGAGCTCTACCTCGCGCACCCAGAGACTGATCGTGAGGCGCGTGCTGGAATCGTCCACGACTACGTGGGCGCCACTGATGGGCTCGCCTACAAACGCAATGTCGATGCTCTCGATGTCATCCTCAAGCGGTAAGGCGACGAATACGGTCGCCATCCCCCTCTTTCAGGGAATGGAGGCGCTCCATATCCTCCGTACAGACATCTTCGCGACGCTTGCTGCGCGCCCAGACGTGCGTGTCGTGCTCCTCACCGTGTCGGCGGAGAAGGCGGCGTATTATCAGAAAGAATTCCCAGCGAGCGAGCGACTCGTCTACGAGGTGATTGCGGGGTACCGGGGCGGGCCTCTGGAGCGCCTGCTGGGGAAGTGCAAAGTGTATCTCCTCAAGACCGAGACGATGGACATCAAGCGGCAGCTGCGTCTTAGAGAGACGGGCGCGCGCGTACGCTACTACGTAAGCCTGGTGGGGAATCGCGTGCTCGCCCATCGGCCCTTCCGCGCGCTCGCGCGTTGGTGCGACGCGCACTTGGTGCACGACACCTTCTTCAAGGCCGTGTTCGATACGTACCAGCCAAGCCTCATCTTCCCGGCGCATCTCTTCGCCGACGTCGAGATTGCGCTCGTGCGCGAGGCGAAGCGTCGCGGGGTTTGCTCAATCGGGTTCATCAACTCCTGGGACAAGCTCACCTCGCGCTGCGTTATCCGTATCTTACCCGACCTCCTCATCGTCCCGAACGAGCTCACTAAGCGCGAGGCAATCGTGTACCACGACGCCAGTCCCGCTGACGTGATCGTGTGCGGGCCGCCGCAGTTCGATGTCTACCAGAAACTGGCACCCACGCCGCGCGAGACGTTCTGTCGCGAGCTCGGCATTGACGGCGCCAAGCGCCTCGTGCTCTTCTGCCCGGTGGGGAGGGCCTTCAGCGCGCTCGACTGGAGCATGATTGAACTCCTTGACCGGGCGATAGGAGACGGTCACGTGCCGAGCGATCTCCACATGCTGGTGCGCTTCCCCCCCAACGACGTGGTTGAGATGCGTGAGAGTGTAGACACGAGCCGGTTCACCTTCGTACGACCCGGCGTGCGCTTCTCTTCCGCGCGCGGGGTTGATTGGGACATGGGCAAAGGCGATCAGCAGTCCTTGGTAGACGACATCTACCACAGCGCGCTCGTCATCTGCTCGTTCTCGACGATGAGCATTGATGCGGCCATTCTCGACAAGCCCATCATCAATCTCGATTTCGATGGGGGCCCTGCGCACCGCATGTACGAGCGCACGCATTACCGACACATCCTCGAGACGGGGGGCGTGCGGCGGGTGGTGAATAAAGAGGCGCTGCTCGGTGCCATCACGGGCTACCTCGCGCACCCGGAGGAGGACGCGGCAGGCCGCGCGCGTATCCGGCAGGAGCAGGTCTGGAAGCTCGATGGGGCGGCCGGCAAGCGCGTAGCCGAGGTCATCCTCGAGAGGCTGTCCTAGTTTGCGCATCCACGTGCCATGCGTTACGCTCGCTTCATGCATGTACGGTTGAAATCAGCGCTCCGTACATTCTTCTTCCACCTATGTCTTGACGTGAAGGTCGTGGGGAGGCGCGAGGCGGGGACACACATCTACTTCTTGCGGATGTTCGACCGCATCGCGGTGGTGGAGGGCGACATCGTCGAGTGCGGCGTCGGGAAAATGCGCAGCTTCAAAATTCTCGCGTCCCTCGTCCTGGCCGAAGGAAGCAAGCGCCGTTTGTGGGGCTTCGACTCCTTTGAAGGATTCCCCGAGACGCGTGCAGAGGACGTGAGTCCGAGGGATATGCAAAAAGGCCAATGGAAGTATCTTGACGGTGAACGGGACGTACAGATGGGCCTTTTCATCTACGGCTTCAAGTGGCTGTGGATTACCGAGCACATCCGCATTGTCAAAGGCTTCTTTAGCGACTCACTGCCCGGCAACAAGGTCGGCACCATCGCACTCCTCCACCTCGATGTGGACCTCCATGACTCCTACACCGATTGCTTGACCCACCTCTTCCCCAAGGTGGCGAAGGGCGGGGTGGTGATGTTTGACGAGTACGCGGGTCGCCCGGAGGAGGGCGACGCGGTGAAGTTCCCGGGCGCTAAGCTCGCGATTGATGCTTTCTTCAAAGACACCCCGTATCGGCCACAGAAGGATAGCGCCTCCGGTAAATACTTCTTGGTGAAAGCGTAGTGAGACATTGCATGCCTACCATCCTCATTTCGAGCTTCCACGCGCTTATCTCACGTAACATCCTCGGTACTCCTGTTCTCGCGCGGCTTGTCGCGGGAGGGGCGAAGGTCGTGATTGCCTGTCCAGAAGGGAAGCAGGCCTTCTTTGAGCGCGAGTTCGCACAGGCAGGGGTGCACATTGCGCCGGTCGCGCTACGACTCACACGAGGCGACACTCTTGTGCGCGCCCTAGCGCTCTCTGCCGTTGACACGCGTACGCTGCGCATCAAGAGACAGACCGAGCTTGCGGGGCGCGGCCGACTCCTCTCCCTCGTGCTGGCGAACCGTGGGGGCCGCGCACTCGTGCGGCTTGCGACGCGCCTCCTCTCGAGCCGCGAGCCGTTTACAGCCCTGCTTGCAACCCACGCCCCCGCACTCGTGTTCTCTACAGATATGCAGGGCGAGTACGATACGCGACTTATGCTCGCCGCGCGCGATGCCCGCATCCCCGTTGTCGGCATGGTCCGCTCGTGGGATAACCTCTCCGCCAAGGGCCTCGTGCGTTACGTGCCCGAGCGGGTGCTGGTGCAGAACGAGATATTGAAAGGGGAGGCGGAGGAGATACAAGGTATCGCGCGTGAGCGTGTCAAGACCGTCGGCATCCCGCACTACGATTTCTATGTTACGGGTGAGCGCACACCGCGCGATGCGTTCTTCAAGCGCATCGGGGGCGACGCACGGAAGAGAATGCTCCTCTACATACCGACGGGTGACCGGTACCTCGATCCTAATACTGCCGACCCTGATGTCCTCGCGATGCTTGACGAGCATCTGCCGGTGGACTTCCAGATCCTCGTCCGGCTCCCGCCGGGCGATAGGGTACGCGCCTTCGAGGGGCGCACCAACACGAACCGTATCATCATTGACCGGCCGAGTAGCGCCTTCGCCTCGGTGAAGGAGACCGAGCTCTCACACGAGAACGAAGCGCATCTTGCGGACTCCCTCTACTACGCCGATATTGTCGTCTCCGGGCCCTCGACCATGTGTATCGACGCCTGCGTCTTCGACAAGCCGGTCATCCTCGTCGGATTCGACGGAAGTGCCGAGACCCCGTATGTCAAAAGCATCCGTCGCTTCTACGACTACGACCACTTCGCGCCCGTCCTCGCTTCGGGCGGGGTGCGCTATGCGAAGAGTGAGACGGAGCTTGTCGAGGCCCTCGAGCGCTATGTGCGGGACCCCTCGCTTGAGGCGGAGGGGCGCAGGCGGATAGTCGCCCTCGAGTGCTTCAAGGCCGACGGCCACGCCTCCGAGCGGCTCGCCGAGGTACTCCTCCAAGCCTTGCAAAGCGCGTAAAGAAGTTGTATACTAGCACCTACACTATGGCCGTACCTCTATCCATACCAGGAACCGGCACGTTGCTCGGCGGTGAGGAGGTGTTCGTGATTGCCGAGATAGGCAAGAATTTCATCGAAACCGAGGCGGAGCAGCCAGTTGCGATCTACCTTGCGAACGCGAAGAAGCTTATTGACGCCGCAGTAGACGCCGGTTGCGACGCGGTCAAATTCCAGACCCACGTGGTCGAGGACGAGCAGCTCAATATCAAGATGGTCTCGCCCCACTTCAAGGGCGCCGACCGCTACAGCTGGATTTCGCGCAATGAGCGCAGCACCCCGCCCGCCTTCTGGCAGGCCGTTGCCGCGTATGCGAAGGAGAAGGGCATCATCATCTTCTCCACCCCGATGTCGCGTGGGGCGGCGCAGATGCTTATGGCGATTGACCCGCCGTTGTGGAAGGTGGGCTCCGGAGACATCTTCGATTATGTGCTCATGGACACCCTTATTGCGACCGGCAAGCCCATCATTATCTCCACCGGTATGACAAGCCTCGCCGAGCTCGACGGGCTCGTCGCCTATATGCGCGGCAAAGGAGCGCAGTTCGCCATCCTCTACTGTGTTTCCCAGTATCCCTGCCCGCACGAGGCATTCAATCTCGCGACCATTGAAGTGTTCAAAGAGAAGTACCCGGACATTCCGGTAGGGTTCTCTGACCACTC
>DATEBU010000078.1:0-2128 GCA_036516675.1 Minisyncoccota bacterium | reverse complement strand
CGGCCGCTTCACCCCCACCGGCGTCTTCGGCCCGGCGACGCTCGCTGCGGTCGAGGCCTTCCAGCTGGCAAACAAGGAGAGCATCTTGTATCCGTGGGGCATCACGGCACCTACCGGCCTTGCCTACCTCACCACACTCCGCAAGCTCAACATGATTGAGTGCCCGGGGCTGATGATCCCGCAGCCCGAGCTCGTGCCGTGGAACCTGAACCCTAACGCACAGTAGGAGCTAGCCCCGAGTACGCCATTTTCATGGCGCGTGGTGCGTAAAAAGGTGACTATTTGTCACTACCGTATCATTATGCTAGTATAATCGTATCAATTTGATACGCAAAGCATGGACAAAGAAGATAGAAACATGTCTCCACGAGAGCAAAAAATCATCGAAATCTTGCTTGAGCAGGAATCGCTTCAGTCGTCAGATATCCACGAGATACTTGGGAAACGAGGCGAAGATGTCTCGCTTGTAACGGTCAAGCGTGCGCTCGCCGAGATGGTCGCGCAAGGTCTCCTTGTCGCGGGCGGGTCGGGGCGCTCGTCTTCGTACCAGGTCAGCACGCTCGGGAGGATTTTCGCGCGTATTGATGCGCAGGCATATTGCGCTATCGAGCCCGATCGTCGATACGGGTTGAAGCGGTACAATCAAGACCTGTTTGCAGGTGTCCCCGCCGCCATCTTTTCACCTCCGGAATTGAAGAAGCTTGAAGAGGCGACGACCGAATATGTCCGGCGCACAAGCGACTTGCCGCCTGCCATAGAGAAGAGGGAGCTGGAACGTCTCGTGGTCGAGCTCTCGTGGAAGTCGTCAAAGATCGAAGGCAATACCTATACGCTCCTCGATACGGAGAAGCTCATCCTGGAGAACAAAGAAGCTCCGGGCCACACGCACGGTGAGGCACAGATGATTCTCAACCACAAAGACGCGTTCACCTTCGTGCGCGAGAATACGGCTTTTTTCCAAACGCTCTCCCGAGCGCATATTGAGGAGCTTCATTCGATTCTCGTCAAAGACCTCGAGGTCGGGCCAGGGCTTCGCGAGCGAGTGGTCGGCATCATCGGCTCTGTCTATCAGCCGCTCGACAATGTGCATCAGGTCCGCGAGGGGCTCGAAGCGCTCATGGTAGCCGTCGAGCGCGTAGAGACCCCCTATGCCAAAGCGCTCATGGCCCTGCTCGGTGTGAGCTACTTGCAACCGTTTGAGGACGGCAACAAGCGCACGGCGCGCCTCTTAGCAAATGCAATCCTCCTTGCATACGGACGTGCCCCGCTCTCGTATCGGAGCGTCGAAGAGAGCGAGTATCGCGAGGCGATGCTTGTGTTCTATGAGCTCAACTCCGTCGTCCCCTTCAAAAAGCTCTTTATCGAGCAGTATGACTTTGCGGCGCGGACCTACGCCGTCACCTGACCACAACACTATCTACACGCTGTCTACCGCGGAGCCGCCCCTTGCGTTGTATAATTGGCAGGCATGAAGCTCCCGCACTACCTCCGACGACACAAGAAGGACGATGATATGCCCTACGATATCGGCGGGGCCGCGGGCGTTCTCGCCTTCCTCATCGTCGCCCTCTTCGCCCTCGCGGCCACCCAGAGCTATCTCTTGCGCTCCGGCTCGCTCGCTGCCGTCATTTCCGCAGTACTGGTCGAGCTGGCGAACGCCGATAGGAGCGAGAACGCGGTAGGCAGTCTCTCGGTGAACTCGCTTCTAGTGAGGGTGGCGCAGGCTAAGGCCAACGATATGGCGGCCAAGAGCTACTTCGCCCACACCTCGCCCGAGGGCAAGGACCCGTGGTACTGGTTCAATCAGGAGGGCTACGCCTTCACCTATGCGGGTGAGAACTTAGCCGTAGACTTCTCTGACTCCGCGGTGGTGGAGGAGGCCTGGATGAACTCGCCCGAGCACCGGGCCAATCTCTTGGACGGCCGCTACACCGAGATAGGTATCGCGACTGCCCGTGGCACCTTCGAGGGTCACTCGACGACCTTTGTCGTCCAGGTTTTCGGCACGCCCTCACCGACACCCGCACCCATAAAGATTGTGCAAGCAGCCGCTCCTGTCGAGCCCACTACGCCAGCAGTGTCCGTTACCACTTCGCCTCGCCCGCAGCCGGTGGTTGCCGCTGCCTCT
>DATEBU010000077.1:0-8601 GCA_036516675.1 Minisyncoccota bacterium | reverse complement strand
CTCCGGGCCAAGTAAGCCGAGTCGGCAAGGCCGATAAAGGCGAACGCGAGTATGAGCAGTACCCCAACGCGCTTCATGTCCTAACGATACCCCACTTTTGGGTAGAATCAAAGTATGAGGGAGCTCACGAGAGAGGCACCTTTATTATACCGCCTGGGCCGGAGGCGGAGGCGGTAGTGAGGAGATGGGAGGTATCGTGTCCGTCAGGTCGTTCTTGATGAGAAGCCCCGCAGCAATGAGCGCGACGCCGAGCACGAGATGGAGCCAATTATCTGCACTATTGACAGCAATAACGCCGAGCAACGAGCCAGAAGACACGGTGAAGAGGCCGAGGACACCGATGATGAGGTATACGACCCCGACAGTCTTGAGCCATACCGCCGACTGGGCCGGGGTGGAGAGAGCTACGGCGAGTAGGATGAGGCCGATGGCCAGGTGTACAAGGTTATGCACTATGTCGGTCTCAAAGAGAGCATCCATCCCCACTAGAGGATTGCCGACAAAGCCGAGGGCACCGACGAGCACGAATAGGGTGCCGAAGATAAGGGTAAGCGTTTTAGCCATACGTACCGTTAGGCTGATAACACGACCCGTCTGCCATCTGACAGACAGGAACGTTTGCTCCATGATACCTCTACGAAACGGCCGCCACAGAGCGAGGGCGGCTCCTTGTGCATAATCAAACCCGTTCGTCCCTTGCGGGAACTCATTAGTTCCCGCAACTTCGCGCGCCTCAACCGCGCCCTCCGAGAGACCGAAGTGATGCCCGAGCTCGTGCCAGAGGGTCTCGCGAATGGCCAGGCGAGCGGCGCTCTCAAGGTCGGACGCTCGCTTCTCATCAAAGAGCGCCTCGGCTTCTTCGAGAAGCGGTAGGCGGTAGAGCGTGATGGTGTCGGGCAGGATGCCGCTGTACCCCGTACCTCGTTCGTTCGCGGGGATGCCGTGGTAGAGGCCGAGCAGCGTGTCCCCTTCCCCGAGCCCTTCTTCGCGGCACACCCCCGGAGACGGCGTCTCTTCTATGAGGATAGCGAGATTGTATACCCTCCTCGCGAAGCGCGGCGGTATGCGCCCGAGTTCTTCGAGCGCGATTTTCTCAAACGCGCGCGGATCCATACGGGAGAAGATTAGCACCATCCCACCTTTTGGGCGGGATGGTGATGCACTGTGCCGAGTACGCGAGAGACTTTCTACTCCACTTCAAACGCGGCCTTGAGGTCCGTCTTCGCACTCTCGACGGAAGCCTTGAAGTTGGCAATCGCTGTGTCGACGGCGGCCTTGCGCGTTGCCGCGAGCGACTCGCGCGTGCCTTTGAGCGTGTTCTCCTTGCGCGCCGCCTGGAATGTATCGCGAGCCGACTTGATCGAGCTTGTGAGCGTTGTGCGAACGGTCGCAGGGTCGACCCCGGCCGCACAGTCGCTCTTAGCCTGCTCGAGCGCAGTATTGACGGACGCCTCAAATGCCGCGTCCGCCGAGTCCAGCGCCGCCGTATGCGTGGCGAGCGCCGCATCAACACCGGTGCGATACGCTGCTATGGCCGCATCCACAGCCGCCTTGCGTGTCGTGACCGCCACTTCGACCGTGTTCTTGAACGTGGCGACGGCCGCTTTCTGAGCGTCTGTAGTCGCCTTTGCATCAAGCTTCACGTATCCCTCGGCGCGCTTAGTATCGCCATTGCCCCGTGCCGCCGAGAGCTTCGCCTCCTGACCGCTCCAACGTTCACTCCGAGTCGTGTTCCGGGTAGCCTTGAACTCCGTAATCTTCGCGCTCACTTCGCCCATCCTTGTCTGGATCTGGGAGGCGGTAGCGTCGATATTCGTGCAGAACGAGGACGCGTTCGGAGGCGTTTGTGCCGATACCGGCACTGCAACGAGGAGCGCCGCGAACGCGACCGTACTTGCTAGTATCTTACTGACCATAAATCGTCTGATTGTTAAGCGAGCTATTAAGCTGGGTGGCGCTCTCCGTGCCGTTCTCGGAATTGGCCTGCGATGCTTCCGCGCTACCGCTATTCTCGATATCGGCCACAATCCCGTCGACACCGCTTCCTGCGGGAGCTGTGCCTCCACCGGAAGAGGTGCCTCCCGTCTGCGAGCCGTCTGTAGCGCCCCCGGGAGATGAGGTCCCACCAGACGCGCTCTCGCCCGTAGCCGGAGTCGTCGTCCCGGTCGTGGCGGTCTCATCGCCAAGGAGGACCATGCCGTCCTGCGTCCAGTACCACCAGCCGCCGAATGCCGCGAGCACCGCCACTGCTATGATGACGATACCCGAGCTGAATCCTTTCATCATGCTAAGACAATTATTTTTTATAATGACAACCTGTAGTATAGCATCCTTCGGGCACTTTCCGCGGCGCGGCCGGGGACAAGTACAGCCAGCTCTGATAGAATGCGCAAACGTCTCATGCCACCGCTGCCCCCTAACTCTGGCACTCGCTCCTTCTCTCTGCTTGAAGACGCGCCCGCGTGGGTCGTCGAGGCTCCCCTCTACGCCTACGCGCTCTGGCTCGCGCTACGGCACGGGGGGCTTCGCCTCCCCACCATCGCGAACCCCGCAATCCTTATTGGCGGGCTCGCCGGAGAGAGCAAGACGGACCTCTACGCACTTGTGGGACCTACTGCCAGGGCGCATTTCGCACCCTTCGTCACCGTCCGTGCGGACGCGCCCTTGCCCGAACTTGAAGCAGCGCGCATGGCCACCGACCTCACCTACCCACTTGTCGCCAAGCCCGACGTCGGCTTGAATGGCCGCGGCGTAAAAATCGTCACATCTGCTGATGAACTCGTAAGATATCTCGCGAAGTTCCCTGTGGGCGCGAAGATGCTCTGGCAGCGCTACGTCGCTGACGAGGGCGAGGCGGGCGTCTTCTACGTGCGCAAGCCGTCAGAGGCGCGAGGACGTATCACCTCGCTCACGCTCAAGTACTTCCCCACCGTCACGGGCGACGGCCACTCGACGCTTCGTGAGCTCATTCTCGCCGACCGGCAAGCAAGTGAGCGCGCCGCCATCTATTTGCGTCGCAATAAGCGTCGGATCGAGGACGTGGTGCCCGTGGGTGAGAAGCGCCGCATCGTCTCGGTGGGCAACCATGTGCGCGGGGCGATATTCGTGGACGGCGAGTCACACATCACCAAGGCGATGACGGAGGCCTTCGACCGAATCGCGAAAGACATTGAGGGATTCTATTTCGGTCGCTTTGATGTGCGCTTCGCCGACCTAGAGGCCCTGAAATGTGGTGAGGATTTCACAATTATTGAGTACAACGGTGCTTCAAGCGAGCCCACGCACGTGCGCGACTCGCGTACTCCGGCGCGCAAGGTGTGGCACGACTTCATGGAGCACTGGCGCTACGCCTACGAAATCGGAGCCGAGCACCGCGCGAAGGGCGTCAGGCCCGCCTCCCTCTCCGAGATCTGGCGTATCGTCCGCGCCGAACAGGCCCTCGTCACTCAATACCCCGACGAGGAGTGAGTTATGATTGGCCCATGAACGCGAAGACGAGACGGGTGGTGGGGGCGCTCGTGCTCGCAGCGGCCACCGCGACTGCCGGATACCTGGTAGGCGAGCGTAGCGTAGCCGCCACCCCCTCTATCCCCCAGGTGACGGTCACTGCCCCACCGGCGAATTCTATTCGCGTCATCTACTCGCTCGACCAGAAGCAAAACGACGAGGAGCTCATCGCGCTCATTGAGGGAGCGAAGACGCATATCTACTTCGCCGTATACACGTTCACCCTCACGAATGTCGCTGAAGCTCTCGTAGCGGCCAAAGCACGGGGAGTCGATGTGCGCGGCATCGTGGATAGCGAACAGAGCGCGAACTCCTACGGCCGACCCATTATCGAGATACTTGTCGCGGGCGGCATTCCCGTCCTCACCGAGCGGCACGCAGACGGCAACGGTATCATGCATATCAAAGGGCTCGTCACCGACAGCGCATACGCCTTTGGTAGCTACAATTGGACGAACTCCGCGACAAACATCAATGACGAGATTCTTGAGATTGGTACCGACCCAGCGATGGTCACTATCTATACGGACATATTGAAGAAGCTGCTGGAGGCCTACCAGGGCACCAACGCGGCCGCGGGAGCGGCCGCGCCCGTATCTGCCGGGACCATTGACTACACCGAGGCCCTTGATCACATCGGCGAACGGGCCTCGGTTACCGGCACGCTTGTGGACGCGTACACGAGCAAAAGCGGCACGGTCTTCCTCGACTTCTGCAAGAGCTATAAAACATGCCCCTTCTCGGGCGTCATCTTCGCCGACGATGTGGAGGCCTTCGGCGATCTCTCTGCCCTTGCGGGCAAGCGTGTGACCCTCACCGGCACCATCTCCTCCTACCAGGGCCGCGCCGAGATTAAGCTCTCCGTCCCCTCGCAACTCTCAAGCCAGTAGCGCGGATTACGTCGATGTGCTATAGTGTGGGTACCACGTGGCGACAGATCGACTCAACATTAATCAGGAAATACGGGCTAGTGAGCTGCGCGTTATCGGTGCCCAAGGAGAGAACCTGGGTGTGCTTACGCTATCTGCAGGCTTGGCGGCCGCAAAAGTCGCGGGGCTTGACCTTATTGAGATATCGCCCCAGGCGGTCCCGCCCGTTGCGAAGATTGCCGATTATGGTAAATTTGAATACGAGCGTGGCAAGAAAGAGAAGGCCGTCCGGGCCAAGGCCAAGACCTCTGAGACCAAGGAGGTCCAGATTAAGGTCGGCACCGGGGAGAACGATATGATGCTCAAGGCCCGGAAGGCGGCCGAGTGGCTTGAGGAGGGCCACCGGGTGCGGGCCGAGCTCTTCCTTAAGGGGCGCTACAAGGGGATGGATGAGGCCTTCCTCAAGGAGCGCCTCGCCAGGTTCCTCGGGCGCATCCCCTACGCCTATCGGGTCGCCGACCCGATTACCCGGAGCCCGAAGGGATTTGCCAGCATCATCGAGCGCGACCCCTCCGCCAAGCCAAAGCAAGAGAAGCCAGCAAAGTCAGAAGCAACAGAGCAGAAACAAATCAATGAAAACAAACAAGTCATACAGTAAGCGGATCCGTGTCACACGCAGTGGCAAACTGGTCGCACGTGCCAAGGGTCAGAACCATTTCAACGCTAAATCAAGCGGGGCCGAGCGCTCTAGGAAGCGTCGCCAAGTGTCTCTCACTCTTACCGCGAAGGTGCGTCGCCGTTTCCTTGCCGGCACGGGTGCGAAATGATTTTTAAGTATTTAAACATTTAAATTTTTCTCTATGGCACGAGTCAAAGGCGGAATAATGGCAGCCAAGAGGAAGCGGAATATCTTGGCGCGCGCCAAGGGCTGGCGTCACGGCCGCTCAACCAAGATTAAACAGGCGCACGAGGGACTGATGAAGGCGGGCCGCTATGCCTTTGCTCACCGCAAGGACAAGAAGAACGACTTCCGCTCCCTGTGGATCATGCGCCTCAATGCCGCCGTGCGCGACCCTTCCAATACGTCAGGGCAGGGAACGATCAAGTCTTATAGTACGTTTATCGCCGCTCTCAAAAAGAAAAATATCGAGCTCGACCGCAAGGTGCTGGCCCAGTTTGCCGCCCTTCACCCCGAGGTCTTCACCCGCATCGCCAAAAAGGTGGGGTAAGACTACCGTTTCTTGCCGACCTTGCGGCGGGAGATGATGAAAACGTTGCTGTACTTCTTCGGCGTACGGGTCTTTTGCCCCTTACCACTGGGCTTGCCCCACATCGTCTTGGCACGACGGAGACCCCTACCCTGGCGACCCTCACCGCCGCCGTGCGGGTGGTCAACCGGGTTCATCGCCGTACCGCGCACCGTGGGGCGGATACCCTTCCAGCGGCTCCGGCCGGCCTTGCCATAGACCACCAGCATGTGCTCCTCGTTGCCTACGTTCCCCACGGAGGCCCAGCAGAGGTCGGAGACCTTGCGTATCTCGCTTGAGGGCAGCTTAATCTGTGCGTAGCCGGCGTCGTGGGCCACCACCTCGGCACCGGTGCCCGCTGAGCGCACGAGGACGGCGCCCGCACCCGGTCGTAGCTCAAGATTGTAGACGAAAGTGCCCACCGGGATAGACCCGAGCGGGCGCCGGTTGCCGGGGGCAAGCGGGGCCTTAGTCGAGACGATGAAAGGGCTCCCGATGGCGACACCCTTCGGGACGATGTGGTAGCGTCGCGCGCCGTCAGCGTAGAGCGCGAGTGCGATAAAAGCGGAGCGATACGGGTCGTACTCAATCGTCTCAACCTTCGCTGGGATATCTTTCTTGTCGTACGTGAAATCGACATCGCGCAGACGCTTCTTATGGCCGCCACCCTGGTGGCGAGTCGTGATGCGACCGAAGCCGTTGCGGCCCGCTTGATTCTTCTTCGCCTTCAACAAGGGCTTGTGCGGCGTGTCGCCAGAGAGGAGCTCCTTGAACGGGAGCGTGGTCATGAAGCGGCGGCTCTTGGTAGTGGGTCGGTAGGTTTTCATGTGAATTTCTTAATTCATCCTGAGCGTAGCGAAGGAGCTAGGCGAGAGTGATGGTGTCACCGGCGTTGAGGGTGACGTAGGCCTTGCGACGGGCGGCGCGGCGGCCCTCTCCGCGGCGCGAGCGGAGCGCCTTGGCCTTACCGGGAGTATTCACGATGCGTACGGCGCGCGGAGCGACGTTGTAAATCTCTTTAATCGCGCCCGCAATCTGGGCAGAAGTTGCCCGCCCAGAGACGGCGAAGACGTACACGCCCTTCTCGGTGCCAATCAGGGCCTTCTCAGAGAGCCACGGCGCGCGGATGACGTCGTGGGCGGTACCGTCGGGAAGCCTTGTCGTATGCGCGATCTTCTTTGCTGCGCCCCTCGTGCCCCCTTTCTCCTCTTTAGTGCTAAAGATTGCCATATGCTATTTCTTAGCTGCGCCGAGCACGCTGTAGAGGGCCTCGGGGCTCTCGATGATGAGGTACTTGTGCGTGAGCACGTTGAGTACGTTCAGGTTGCGCGCCTCCTCGGTCTCGAGATTATCAATATTGCGAAAACTCTTAATCGCATTGCCGTCGTATCCTGCGAATGCGATGAGGGCCGCATTCTTACGCTTCGTGACGAGGTCTTTGACACTTGCGCCACCAGAGAGCGCGGTCAAGAAGCGCTTCGCCCCGGCAGTTGATGGCGCAGTAAACGCGAGTGTATCCACGAAGAGCACCTCGCCTTCTGCCACCTTCTTCGAGAGTGCGGAGAGGAGGGCCTGGCGGCGCATCTTCTTGTTCACCTTCTCGGTGTAGTCACGAGCATTGCGAGGACCAAGCGCCACGCCGCCATGCCGCCAGATAGGCGAACGGGTGGAGCCAGCCCTGGCCTGGCCGGTGCCCTTCTGCTTCCACGGCTTCTTGCCGCCACCGCTGACCTCTGCACGGTCCTTGGTGTGGGCGCGATTCTGTCGCATGTTGGCCTGGATGGCGGTCGTGACCTGGTGGACGAGGTCGGGGCGCCACTTCGCACCAAAAATGTCGGCCGGCAATTCGGTCGTGCCAACCTTCTTTCCCTCCATCGAATAAATAGGTGTGGTCATGGGAGTCATGCAGAGCGCACCTCAAGCAAGGTGCCGCGAGAGCCGGGAACGGCGCCCGAGACGGTGATCTCGCCCGACTTCACGTCTACGGCGAGCACGCGCAGGTTCTCGACCGTAATGCGGTCCTGGCCCATCCGGCCAGCCATGCGGATACCCTTGGCCACCCGGCCGCCGGCGCGTCCGCCACTGCCCCCGATGGAGCCTGCCTCGCGCTCAGAATGCTTCTGTCCGTGAGAGCGCGGGCCGCCATGGAAGCGGTGACGCTTCACCACCCCCGCGAAGCCACGACCCTTGGTGAGGCCCGAGACACGGACGCGGTCGCCAATCGCGAAAGCCGATACGTCGACCGAGCTGCCAACCGCCAACTCTGAACTGACAACGTCGCCCTCCGGAATCCTGAATTCGCGGATGGCCTTGTAGCCGATGCCCTTCGTGTGACCGAGCACAGCCTTACTGATGTTCTTGGCGCGGCGCTCCCCCGTGGCCACCTGGACGGCCTGGTAGCCGTCCTTAGAGTCCTTCGACTTCACCTGGGTGACGGTGACCGGGGTCGCCGAAAGGACAGTTGCCGCGCGCACGCGGCCATCCTCCCCGAATACTCGGGTCATCTCGACTTTCCGCGCCAAAATGAATTTCATGTAAAAATAATAAAGCGCGCCTCAACAGCGCGTTCAGTGCCCTTTCGGACCCCTCCCGGCCATTGGTCCGGCCGTGGGGCCGTACATAGCGACTCGGCCACTCTACCTGACCCGGCCCAAATATGCAAATAGACGGGAAAAGCCGCCCGCAGGCAGCCTTTCCATATACCTGTAACAGCTTTGGCGAACCTCGGCTGAATAAAGGCTTGCGCCCCCAGGCACGAGAAGCACCTTACCACCCTGTGCATGAAACGAGCGTGATGACGATGGTGAAATTGAATCTCGTGCTAGAATCGCGCGTTACGAAAAGTTGGTAATGGAAATGTCACTTTCTGGAGCGTAATGCCTTATGGAAAGATCAAAAACGGAAGCAAGAGGCTCTCCGGACAAGGGTTAGAGGATGAATAACGAGAAACCCCGCCAAAAGGCGGGGTTTCTCGTGTG
>DATEBU010000076.1:0-3655 GCA_036516675.1 Minisyncoccota bacterium | reverse complement strand
ATGGGTCTCGGGCTCCTCGGGCGAGGGGTGGGTGATGTACGCTACCTGGCCGAATGTGGTGCCGAACTCGTCGTCACCGACCTCAAGACGCGCGAGCAGCTGGCCGAGTCGATCGCACAACTCGAGACCTTTCCGAGTATTACGTTCGTCCTCGGCGAACATCGCCTCGAGGACTTCCGCGATCGCGACCTCATCCTGAAGGCCGCGGGCGTACCACTCGATTCTCCGTATATCGCGGAGGCTAAGGCGCACAACATCCCGGTTCGCATGAGCGCCGACCTCTTTATGGAGCTCTCGGGCATCCCGGCCGTCGGCGTCACGGGCACGCGCGGTAAGTCGACGACGACACATATGATAGCTGCGATTCTTGAGGCAGCGGGGAAGAAAGTCTTGCTTGGCGGCAATGTCCGTGGTGTCTCCACGCTCGCGCTCCTCCCGGAGGTGACACCCGAGCATGTCGCGGTTCTCGAGCTCGATTCCTGGCAGTGCCAGGGCCTCGGCGAGGCGAGAGTCGCCCCGCACATCGCTGTCTTCACGACCCTTTACCCCGACCATCTCAACTACTACAAGGGTGACCTTGACGCGTATCTCGCGGACAAGGCGAACATATTCCGCTTCCAGAACCAAGACGACGTGCTCGTCCTGGGCTTGCAGGCGGCCGAGCTCGTGAAGAGCAAGTACAGTGGAGATATTTTCTCAGGCATGGAAGTTGTTAGTGCCGCGGACTTGCCGAGCGATTGGGTACTCGCGGTCCCGGGCGAGCACAATCGCTACAGTGGGGCGCTCGCGCTTGCCGCCGCTCGCGCGTATGGCATATCTGACGACGTAAGTCGTGGAGCCCTCGAGAGCTTCGCGGGCGTACCGGGCCGCCTTGAATTCTTGCGTGAGGTGGGTGGGGTGAAGGTCTATAACGACAACAACGCGACGACGCCCGAAGCGACCTTGGCGGCGCTCGCTGCACTAAATGATGGACATCGTAAGTCCATCATTCTCATTATGGGTGGAGCAGATAAAGGTCTCGATATGAGTACGCTTCTCGCAAAAATCTCCGAGGTTAAAAAAGTCGTTCTGCTCGCCGGGACCGGGACAGAACGCATCAAGGGCGAGCTCTCGGAGGGTATGATATATCATACCCTCTCTGACGCAGTCTCTGTTGCGATGAGTATGACCGAGCCGGGTGATACACTCCTCTTCTCGCCTGCCTTCGCCTCCTTCGGTATGTTCAAGAACGAGTATGACCGCGGTGACCAATTTACGGCACTCGTACAGGCACTATGAGTATTCCTAAGAATGTTCACTTCGTCGGTATTGGGGGTATCGGGATGAGCGCCTTGGCGCAAATGCTTGCGCATGACGGGGTAGGGGTGACGGGCTCTGATAGGGAGCGGAGCCCGGTCACCGAGATGCTTGAGAAGAAGGGCATAGCGGTGACTGTGCCGCAAGCGGCCGAGAATGTGCCAACAGACGCCGATATTGTGGTCTACAGCGACGCGGTGCCGCCAGACAACCCGGAACGTGCGGAAGCGGCGCGGCGGGGTATCCCGCAACTCTCTTACTTCGCCATGCTTGGCAAAGTCTCGGCAGGGAAGCGGACGGTCGCCGTCGCGGGTACCCACGGCAAGACGACCACCACCGGCATGCTCGCCAAGATACTTGTAGATGCAGGAGCTTCACCAACCGCGATTATCGGCAGCATCGTAAAAGATTTTGAGAGTAATTACGTAGCGGGCACCTCGGACATCTTCGTTGTAGAAGCATGCGAGTATAGGGACCACCTGCTCGAGCTCTCGCCCGAGGTGCTCGTCATCACGAATCTCGAGTGGGACCACACCGACTACTTCCCCTCGCTCGCAGCGCTCCAAGAGACCTTCAGACGGGCCATTGGGCGGGTGCCCGAGACCGGAGTCATTGTGACCGACCCAGCTAATCCGAACATCACGCCGCTTCTCTCGGCCGCGCGAGCGCGTGTCGTTGACTACACTGCCGAGCCCGCACACAAGCTGCTCTTGCCTGGCGTATTCAATCAGAACAATGCCCGCGCGGCGGCTGCCGCCGCGCGGGCTATTCGCCCCGATATCTCGGAAGAGACTATTGCCGCAGCTCTCGCCTCGTTCCACGGAACCTGGCGCCGTTTCGAATACAAGGGCACGACCCCGGCCGGAGCTGAGGTTTATGACGACTACGCTCACCACCCCACCGCTGTACACGAGACACTCCAAGCGCTCCGTGCCAGGGCGACGGGAAAAATATTCGTAGCCTTCCACCCGCATCTCTACAGTCGTACCCGCGACTTGCTCGACGAGTTCGCGACAGCGTTCAAAGATGCTGACGAGGTACTTGTCGCCCCCATCTATGCCGCCCGCGAAGTGGACGATGGCTCCATATCAAGCGAGCTTCTGGCCGAGCGTGTCCAAGCTGCTGGTACGCATGCTCGCGCAGCAACATTCGTAGACATCGAGTCCATACTCAACACCGAGCCGAAGTCAGGCGACACCATTATGACGATGGGTGCCGGCGACATCTACAAAGTTGCCGGCGCGCTCGTAGCAAAGACGTGAACATGTATACGCAAGGAAAGCTCTCAATAGTCGCCACCCCAATAGGGAACCTGGAGGACGTTACGCTCCGGGCACTGCGGACGCTTAAGGAGGCGGACGTTATTTACTGTGAGGATACGCGGGTGACCAAGAAGCTCTTGGGGCGCTACGAGATTACGACACCGCTCCGTCGCCTTGATGCGAATACGGAGATGAAGGGGGCTGGGGAGATACTGAAACGTCTTGCGTCGGGAGAGCACGTGGCGTACTGCACCGATGCGGGCACTCCGAGCATCAGCGACCCCGGGTATCGGCTGGTAGCCGCCGTGCGAGAGGCAGGATTTACGGTAGAGGCGATACCGGGCCCCTCGGCGCTTGCGACCGCGCTCTCGATTGCAGGCGTGCCCGCAGACTCCTTCCGCTTCTTCGGCTTCCTCCCCCACAAGAAGGGGCGACAGACGCTGCTCAAAGAGATTGCAGCAGAAGAGAGAACCATCGTGCTCTATGAGTCCTCGCACCGGATCCTGAAGCTTCTTGCCGAGCTTGCCGCTACGATTGGTGAGCGCAAGCTCTCCGTGGTGCGCGAGGTGACCAAGAAATTTGAGGAGGTGCAGCTTGGCACGGCCGCCGACCTCGGGGCGCTCTTCGCCCTCCACCCCGAGCACACCAAGGGAGAATTTGTCATCATCGTGAGCCCTTGCTAGAATCGCAGTATGTCCCGCGCAAGCAGCCTCATTGTCCTCGGCATCCTTACGATACTTGCGCCGTTCTCGGGGCTGCCCATCAAGCTCTGGACCTTGCTCACGATAGGATTCGGTGCAGCCATACTCGGTATCGGTATCGCCGAGCGCTCAAGAGAGCAGCGACGTCTGCTTGCTGCCACCGCACCACACGCTGAACCAGACACCGCCACATCAGAGCCACCTACTCCGCCAGAGGTTACGCAGGGCACAGCGCCCCCCACCATCTCCGCTATCTGACCGCCGCACGAGGAGCCCTGCCCCGCAGGCGCGGGGCCGTTTTGCTATACTGCCCCCATGGACAACCCCGAGCGGATTACCTACTTCGCTGCCACCGACAGTCGTGGCAAGCGCGTCCCCTTCGGCATCAAGGCCAAG
>DATEBU010000075.1:0-2315 GCA_036516675.1 Minisyncoccota bacterium | reverse complement strand
CCTCCCGGTAGCGCAGGTGGCGGCGCTCGCCGACGGCTCCTCGATGCTCGGGCAGATGGCGCTCGACAATGGGCTTATTGACGCGCTCGGCAACAAGCAGGAGGTCTGGCAGCAGCTTGCGGCTTACGTCGGTACCGAGCCAGACGTCTGCTGGCCGCTATAGCGAGTTACCGCAAGATTAGGATTAGATAATGGCTGGACACTTCCCTCTCTACTTCCGCAATTTCATCTTCGGCGTTGAGGACTCACTCGTCTCGACCGTAGGCCTCTTGGCCGGCATCGCCATTGGTGGGGTCTCGCGCGAGACCATCTTCTTGACGGGAGCGGTCGTCATCTTGGTCGAGGCGTTCTCGATGGCGGCCGGGAGCTTCTTGGTGGAGTCCTCGATTGAGGAGTATACGCACAAGAGGGATAAAAATGAGCGCCCGCTCGCGGGCGGGGTGGTGATGTTCTTCTCCTACGTGCTCGCGGGATTCATCCCGCTTGCCTCCTACATCTTCTTCGTCGAGGACACCACCGCGCTCTATATGTCTGCCCTGACCTCGCTTGTCGCGCTCTTCGTCCTTGGACTCATCGGCGGCTCGCTCTCACATGTGCATGTTATGCGTCGTGGGGTGCGCATGATGCTGGTGGGCGGGATAGCGATTGGGGCGGGAGTTGTCGCCGGCCTCATATTCGCCGTTTGATACCATGATGAACGTGGACGAGCAGCAAGAGCAGATTATCGCGCACCTCGAGACGCTTAACCGCCAGATAGCGCGACAGAATTCCTTGGCGCGAATGTTCGCGGTCGGCATTGTCTACGGCGTCGGCTTCTTCATCGGCTCAGCGCTCATCGCGACCGTTGCCCTTGGCGTCTTCGGCCCTTGGCTCGCCCAGATTCCCTGGATCCATGACACCTTCGTGACGGGGAAAGCTCTTACCAACACTCCCTAGCATGTTGTGGAAGAACGCTTGATGCCCCGTGCGGAGGCGCTATACTCGAGGGTATGAAAACATATGCCGTCACCATCGGGGCTCTCGTGCTTGTGTGCTCGTTTGCTGGCGTCGCATACGCCGACCACACCTGGGGCGGGTATCACTGGGCTAGAACCGCGAACCCTCTCACCCTCCAGCTCGGAGACGGTGTGAAGAGCGTTGCGTGGGACACGGCGCTCGCGCAGGCCTCCTCGGACTGGAGCCTCTCCACGGTACTCGACACTGTGGTGGTGGCAAGCGCCGTCAATCCAAGGGTATGCAGAGCGACCAATGGCCGCGTCGAAGTGTGCAACAGCAAGTACGGCAACAACGGCTGGCTCGGTATCGCCCAGATTTGGGTGACGGGCGGCGAGCACATCACGCAGGGCGTGGTGAAGCTGAATGACACTTACTTCAACAGGAGCCCCTACAACACGCCAGCGTGGCGCAAT
Organism: Minisyncoccota bacterium; assembly: GCA_036516675.1. Classification (GTDB taxonomy): domain Bacteria; phylum Patescibacteriota; class Minisyncoccia; order Phycocordibacterales; family Phycocordibacteraceae; genus C7867-001. Next base: position 906 of record DATEBU010000075.1, on the reverse strand, counting down.
CTGGTGATGTGTCAGGAGGTCGGCCACACCTTCGGCCTTGACCACCAGGACGAGGACTTCGCGAACGAGAATCTCGGGACCTGTATGGACTACACGAGCGACCCGAGCACCAATGGGCACCCCAACACGCACGACTACGAAGAGCTCGAGGCAATCTACGCGCACCTCGACTTCTTCGATACCGCCAAGGCCACCTCTGGCACGCAACGTGCGCGAGACGTAGACGTGTCAGAGCGAAGCGAGTGGGGCAAGGAGGTACGCCACGACAGCCGCGGCAACAGCTCGGTCTATCGGCGCGACCTGGGCGATGGCCAAGCAATCTTCACCTTCGTCACTTGGGCCGATTAACCCCAGCTCGACAGAGCTGAGAGAGAAACTGGGCCGAATTTACTTCTCGCCTTACACGGCTCACGCCATCGAAGTCGGGGGCATTGTGTACCCGACGGTCGAACACGCTTACCAGTGCGCGCGCTCCAGCACGAGGAGGTGGCAAAGGCACTCCTTGCCACAGGTGGTGCTCTAATCGTGAAGCACATCAGCACCTATCCGCCCGGGGACGGGTGGTGGGATGATGGGGTAGCGGGCGAGGGAGGAGGTATTGTGGGCGGCACAGTGGAGGCCGCCCTTGCAAGTGGCCAGGCCGCTGCCAAGGCAATTCTCAAGCGATGATTCTGGTATGATGGGCGCACGATATGGCCTCTCCCAAAGAGCGCATGCGAGAGCGCCACTATCTGGCGGTAGGCATCCTGTTCTTCGGTGGGGCCCTTGGGTACTTCCTCTTCTATAGCGACGCCTTCGCCACCGTCTACGACGCTACGGCGCAGAAGATTGAGCAAGCCGAGCAGGCATTAGTTGATCCCGTTTGGCCAGCCAGGCTCGACAAGGATGAGTACAACAGGCGTGCTC
>DATEBU010000074.1:0-3432 GCA_036516675.1 Minisyncoccota bacterium | reverse complement strand
CGCCGGCTGTCGACTACTCGGAAACCACCTCCTTGTTGTGCTCGGCGAGCGACCATAGCCGATGTGCGAGTCGTCCGAGGAACAACGCGTTCGTGAAGTCCGTCGAGAATTTTGTATCCAGGACGCTCCTGTAAATTACCTGTGCATCCGCCTCGTCGATACCCGCGAGCTCGCGCTCGAGCTCGCGCTCCAAGAGCTTCAGGACGACATCTCCCATCTTCTGATTATTTGCAGACCCCTTCAATAAGGCGCTGAAGTCGTTGACAAGATCGCGACGCCGGGTCGCGACGTTTGTCGTCGCCAGTTCGCCAGTCGCTGAATTCGCAATGACCGACGACAGAGGTGCCTGCGTAGGCTGTTCGGCTTGGACCTCCGTCCCGAGCGGCCAGCCGGCGTTGGCCAGAACCTCCTTGAGCTCATTCAGCGACTTGCGGCCGACGTTGTCGTAGCTTAGGAACTCGGCCTCGGTCAGCGGGACAACGGTCCTGTATGTTACGTGACCGTTGTTTATTAAGGCGTTCTTGAGGCGCTCCGTGAGCTCCATCTCCTCAATCCGCTTGTCGAGAAAAGCAGGATCTGGCATCGTATGCCCCTCCTCGGGCCTAGGGTGTGTCTAGGAGCACCTTGCGCTTTATTTGGTTTTCTGTCAAGATGGACGTATCGGCCAGGCGGCTTCCGCCAACAGGCGGATTTTACTTTTCATGCAAGAAATCAGGAACATCGCGATTATCGCCCACGTGGACCACGGCAAGACCACCTTGACCGACGGCATCCTGCGCCAGTGCGGCGCAGTTGCCGAGGGTATCTCGATGGACTCCAACACCATCGAGCTTGAGCGCGGCATCACTATTTACGCTAAGAATGCCGCGGTGGAGTACAAGGGCACCAAGATAAATATCGTGGACACCCCCGGCCACGCCGACTTCGGCAGCGAGGTCGAGCGCGTGCTGCGCTCCATCGACTCGGTCCTCCTCGTCGTCGACGCCGCCGAGGGGCCGATGCCCCAGACCCGCTTCGTGCTGAAGAAGTCGCTTGAGCTCGGGTTGAAGCCCATCCTCGTCTTGAACAAGATAGATAAGCCCGCCGCTGATGTCGCGCGTGCCGAAGAGCAGGTACTCGAGCTCTTCCTTGAGCTTGGTGCCTCGGATGCGCAGAGCGACTTCCCGGTCGTGTACGCTATCGGGCGCGATGGCCGCGCCTCGCTCACGGTCGACGGCCTCTTGGAGAACGCAGAGGCCGACCTCTCACCACTCCTTGATTTGATACTCGAGAAGGTGCCTGCCGCAAACGCTGATGTCTCTGCTGACGCAGCGCTCTTGATGCAGCCCTTTAATCTTGCCTATGACAACTTCCTCGGGCGCATGGCCGTCGCACGTATCTACCAGGGCTCGGTGCGCGCGGGCCAAGCCGTCACCATTAAGAAGCCGGGTGGGGAGGCGCGCAGTGGCAAGGTGACCAAAGTCTTCACCTTCTGCGGGCTTGAACGGGTAGAGGCCGATGCCGCGAGCGCAGGTGACATCGCGCTTATCGCGGGACTCCCCGATATCTATATCGGCGAGACAGTCACCACGGACGCCGCTGCCGCACCCTTGCCGGCCATTGCCGTGGACGAGCCCACCATCACGCTCAACTTCTTGGTTAATAGCTCACCCTTTGCGGGCCGAGAAGGGAAGTTTGTCACCAGTCGCCAGATACGCGAGCGGCTCGAGAAGGAGCTCGAGGTCAATGTGGGACTCAAGGTGGAGTTCGGCACCTCAGACTCCTTTAAAGTCTCGGGCCGCGGTGAGTTGCATGTCGCCGTTCTCTTGGAGAACATGCGTCGCGAGGGCTACGAGCTCTCGGTCTCCCAGCCGCAGGTCATCCTGCACGAGGACGAGGCGGGGAAGACGCTCGAGCCATTTGAAGAGGTAGTCATCGACGCGCCCTCCGAATATCAGGGCGCCATCATCGAGAAGTTGGGGCAGCGTGCCTTCGTCTTGCAGGACTTGAAGCCCGAGGGTGGCGGGGTGCGTCTCACCTTGCTTGGCCCCACGCGCGGGCTCTTGGGCTACAAGAGTCAATTTACGATAGATACTAAGGGCGAGGGTATCCTCTCCTCGCGCTTTGTCGCCTTCAAACCCTGGGCGGGAGAGATTAAGAAGCGGCAAGTGGGCTCGATGATTTCTATGACGGCCGGGAAGGCCTTGGGTTACTCGCTGTGGAACTTGCAAGACCGCGGGACCCTCTACATAACGCCTGCCACTGAGGTGTACGAGGGCATGGTGATAGGGAATACGGCCAAGGGCGAAGAGATGATGGTGAACCCGACCAAGAACAAGACCTTGACCAACGTGCGCGCCTCCGGTACCGATGAGGCCATTGACCTCGTGCCGCCCCACAAGCTCACCATCGAACGCGGACTCGAGATTATGGCGGAGGACGAGTATCTGGAGATTACGCCCAAGTCGACAAGGTTGCGCAAGCAGTATCTCACCGAGCACGAGCGCACGAAGGCGAAGCGGGTGTAAGCATATGAAAACAAGAAAGCCCCTTTAGAAGCAGTTGTCATTTTGTGGAGGTGGCGGAAATCGAATCCGCGTCCGAGCCTGGCACTGAGAGCGCTTCTACGATGCGTAGTCCCGATTAGGGTCTGACCGTGGAGGCGAGGAATCAGGACGAAACCCTTCCATGGCGATCCCGATGTTTAAACAATGCAGATGGGCGTCTGCGTGTCGAGCTCGGAGATAATTCCACCCATGCCCTCCGCTCCGAGCGTCGAGAGAGCATGAACGTCGCCTAGGCGGTAACCGTTAGGTTATGCGTAGGCGAACGCGAAGTCCTTCATACCGAAGTACGGGGACTTCACGCCTGCAGAAAGATTCTTGGCAGGTTTGGTGCCTGAGAGGATTAAGGTGTCAGTCAGGCGTGCACCGCGTCGCGCGTCTCTCAATGTACAGACCGTCAAAGCCGGTCACCCCCGGAGAGTAGACGACCGAGAGGTCATCTCATTTCCGTGATTGATCGAGCGGCATCGCGTAGCGCGTCGCGCTTCTTCAAATCTTCGCGGCGGTCGCGCGCCCCCTTACCGCGCACTATCGCGATACGCGCCTTCACATTCCTACCGCTAGTGTACACCTCAAGAGGCACTATTGTCAAGCCCTTAGCACCCTCTGCGACTGCGAGCTCAGCAATCTCGCGTTTAGTGAGGAGTAGTCTACGTGCCCGCTCCGTGTCGTAGCTCGGGGACGCGTTCGCCGCTTGGTAGGGCGGGATAGTCATGCCGAGGATGAACGCCTCGCCCCCGCGCACTACTACTCGGGCACCGTCAAGCGAGCCGAGCTTATTCCGAAGGGCTTTCACCTCACCCCCAGACAGCTCGATACCTGCTGCGAAGGTCTCCTGTACCGCGTACTTCATCCGCGCCTTCTTGTATTCAAGCAAGGTTGCCATGGC
>DATEBU010000073.1:0-7761 GCA_036516675.1 Minisyncoccota bacterium | reverse complement strand
GCGCGCCGGCCGGGAGAGGAAGGTTACGAGCACAAACGATTCAAAAAATATAGAGATGAAAAGGAAGGGGTAGGCCAGCAGCTCCGGACTCATTAGCGCGAATCATACCACTTTGTTATGATTATTTCCAATGAACCCAGGCCGCCCCCACCCTCTCACCGTTGCCATCCGGGAGATTGCCGACATTTTCGGCCGGATGGGCTTCGGCATTGCGTATGGCCCGGAGCTCGAAGATGAGTTCCATAATTTCGACGCGCTCAATGTGCCGCCCGACCACCCGGCCCGCGACATGCAAGATACCTTCTGGATTAAGGACCAGCCGGGCAAGGTGCTGCGCACTCATACCACTGTCGTCACTTCGCGCGAGCTTGAGCGTATGGCTAAGGAAGGGAGAACCGAGGCGCGCGTTATCGCACCAGGGAAGGTGTTCCGCAACGAGGCGACCGACACGACACACGAGGCGCAGTTCTACCAACTCGATGGGTTCGCGGTGGGGCCCGTGGGGACCGTAACACTCGCACACTTGAAAGGTACTCTCGAGTGTTTCTACCGTGAGTATCTCGGTGAGGGCGTGAAGGTGCGCTTCCGCCCCAGCTTCTTCGGCTTCACCGAGCCGTCAGTTGAGGTGGACGCGTGGTTCACGGCTCCGGGCAAGGAGGGGAAGTGGCTCGAGATGTGCGGAGCCGGAATGCTCCACCCCCACGACTTCTCGAGTGTAGGGCTTGACCCAAAGAAGGTCGCAGGCTTCGCCTTTGGCGGCGGCATCGAACGCATGCTAATGGTCAAATACGGGATACCTGATACGCGACTCATTCATGCGGGCGACATCCGCTTCGTGTACGGATTCGAAAAGAAAACAGCATGAAAGTCTCGCTGAAGTGGCTACAAAAGTATTTTGACGAACCCCTACCAAACGCACAGGAGGTTGCCGATGCATATACCTTTCATGCGTTCGAGATAGAAGAAGCCGAGGGCGACCTAATGGATGTGAAGGTGTTACCGAACCGCGCGGCCGACTGCCTCTGTCATCGCGGGCTTGCTAAAGAGCTCGCCGCTATTCTCAACATCCCCCTTACGCGCGACCCTCTCCGTGAGCCTCTTCACATGTGGGACGTCGGACGTCCCACATTACGGATCGAGATCGAGGACCCGAAGAAATGCCTGCGATATATGGGGGCTGTGGTGAAGGGCGTGCAGGTAGGGCCATCACCCGCATGGCTCAAAGAGGCACTCGAGAGAGTGGGCCAGCGCTCCATCAATAACCTCGTGGACGCAACCAACTATGTCATGCTCGACCTCGGCCAGCCCCTACACGCCTTTGATGCGCACAGGCTCGTCGAGAGGGGCGGTGCGTGTTCGATAGTTGTACGTGACGCAAAAGATGGCGAAAGGATAACCATCCTCACGGGCGACGAGTACGGGCTTACCCCCGAACGACTTTTGATTGTAGACGGCAATGCTGACACCCCCATAGGTATTGCGGGGGTAAAGGGGGGTTCGGTTGCCGAAATTACAAACGCGACCACCGACATCATCATTGAGTCGGCAAACTTCGACGGCACTTCGGTGCGCCGCACCGCCCAGGCGCTGAAGCTCGTCACCGACGCCTCACTCCGCTTCCAGAATCGCCCGTCACCCGAGCTCTGTGCCTACGGCATGCAGGCAATGCTTGAGCTCATCCAGAAAGTCGCAGGCGGGGATGCGGTAGGCGTCGTCGACGCATATCCGAACCCAGCGACTCTTTCCCCCGTTTCCACGACACTCTCACGTATAAACGGCCTTTTGGGTTCCGAATTCACCACTCAAGAAATGCAAGACGTATTCCTTCGTCTCGACCTCCCATGCAAGGTAGATGGCGAGACCCTCACCGTTACCCCGCCCTTCGAGCGTACCGACCTCCTCATTCCCGAGGATTTAGCTGAGGAGGTCGGTCGCATCTTGGGCTACGACCGCATCGCCCCCACAGAACTACCACCCATAGCGGGTACACCCGACCAAGCTCGCTACCGTGGCATCGAGCGGATGAAAGACCAGCTTGTTGAGCAAGGATTTACCGAAGTCTCCACCCAATCCTTCGCGAAGTCTGGCGATGTGTATCTCGCGAACCCACTAGACGCAACCAAGCCGGCGCTTCGCACCTCGCTCGATGAAAATTTGGCAGACGCGCTCGAGCGCGCGTGTCGTATCGCACCCCTAGTGTTCCCGCCCGGACAGACACCCAAGCTCTTTGAGGTCGGTACCGTCTTTCCAACAGCGGGCGAATATCTCGAGCTTCGGATGACTGAAGGAGTACCTGCGTGGGGCAAGGATGCACCAACCGTAGACAATCTTTCCATCGCCAAGCTTGAGGAGTACGGCAAGGGCTACGAGCTGAAGCGCTACACACTCGGCACGTACCAACCCTTCTCGGCCTACCCATTCGCCTTGCGCGATATTGCCGTCTGGGCCCCGGCTGGATCGGATGATGGATGTACGAAGTCTCTCATTGAGCAAGAAGCGGGGACTCTGCTTGTTCGGTGCGATCTTTTTGATACATTCGAGAAGGGGGGAAGGGTCTCCTACGCCTTCCGCCTCGTCTTTAACTCTTCCGACCGCACTCTCACGGATGAAGAGGTGAATGGTATTATGGCAAAGATCTCCGCCACTCTCACCAAAAAAGGCTACGAAATTCGCTAACAATGTACCAGAGTCTCGAATCTACTATAGGTCATCAATTTAATCCTACAGGAGTATTTTGATGACACCTACATAGGTAGTCTGAAGTGTTCTCGGAGTGTACGGTCAGACTCAAGTGCGTCCGCAACCACCGACCGCAGCTCACCCACGCCGCTTGCAAGGTGTGCGCGTACGAGTGCAACGAACTCGTCACATGGATACGGATGTACCCATACACTGTCCTGGAGGCGGACGAATCCAGCCCCCTCAAGGAGCGTTCGCAACCTGGAACGGGTCTTGCGGCGGCGTTCGGTGATATCAAACATGAGAATGCGCCACTTACCATCCCATCGTACCGGCTCGGGGATGCGGTACTCGTGCATGAGAATCTTCTCTATATGCGTCCTACCCTTGTCGGTCAGATGCAGCCGACCACCAACATCCTCGACTATCCCGCGCTGCTGCAATACATACCGGGCTCGCTCTATCCGGCGATAGAGTGCCTGGCGGCGCGCCTTACTCCCGTCAGGGTGGGGGAGCAGGCGAGTCATCTTAGGCGCTACTAGCGCGATACTTATTACACCACCGACATAGAGCGTTCGGAGGAGGGTGGTCTGTATCGCCATCTTCCTATGATTTTGTACCGGTATCTTTGTCATCAAATCTATCCTATAGGACAAAGTTGATGACAGATGCAAATAAGCGAAGAGATGGGGATAAAGAGAACCGGCGCGCCAAGGCGCGCCGGGTGAGGGTTGATGGGGAACGAAGGCCAGATTTATCGCGGGTGCTGTGTCATGTCGGCGTGGAGACGGACCCACCTCGCAAGCTATGCCTCGCCCTACTGTCAGACGTCGCCAGGTCGGTCAACGGACACTGGCAGGAAGATGACGATGTACTACTTTGTCAAGTTCCGGGCTGTCGCACGCCAAGTATCCATGCTATACTTCAGGTAACAAATTCATGGCTAAAACAGCAGAAAAAGAGCCCAAGAAAGAGGCGCAAAAGGGAACAAAAGCGAAGGCCTATGATGCTTCGTCCATCCAGGTCTTGGAGGGGCTCGAGCCGGTCAGGAAGCGCCCGGGGATGTACATCGGGACGACCGGGTCCGAGGGTCTCCACCACCTGATTTGGGAAACCTTTGATAATGCGCGCGACGAGGCGATGGGCGGGTACGCCAACGACATAGAGGTCGCGCTCTTGCCGGGCGGCTATGTGCGGGTAGCCGACAATGGTCGCGGCATCCCGGTAGGCATCCACCCCAAGACCAAGGTCTCTGCCCTTGAGACCATCATGACCACGCTCCACGCGGGTGGGAAGTTCGGCGGTGAGGAGTCCGGTTACAAGGTCTCGGGCGGGCTCCATGGGGTCGGCGCCTCGGTAGTGAACGCGCTCTCGGTGCATAGTACGGTGGCCGTTCATCAAGACGGGGGCATTCACTATCAGGAGTACAAAATTGGGAAGCCGCTCGCCAAAGTCAAGAAAGTCGGCGCTACCTCGCTCCACGGCACCATCGTCTCCTTCAAGCCAGATGAGACTATTTTTAAGGAAGGCGTGGAGTGGGATTGGCCGAAAATTGTCGCGCACCTGCGCCAGCAGGCCTACCTGATTAAGGGCACTCGCATCACGGTGGTTGACGCGCGTCGGAGCGAAGCGGAGATCCCGAACTCCGGCGAGGGACTCTACCTGCGCGACCTAGCGCTTGACGCGCCCTCCATGACTTTCTACTTCGAGGGTGGGCTGAAGTCGCTTGTCGCCTTCTACACTGCGCACCAAGAGCCGGTGGCCAAGAGCATCTTCTATGTCGAGCGCGAGCAAGACGGGGTCATGGTCGAGGTAGCGCTCCGATATGTGGACGACATTACTTCAAGAATCACCGCATTTGCCAACAACACCTACAATCTTGAGGGCGGTACGCATGTGACGGGCTTCAAGACGGCGCTTACGCGCACCCTTAATACCTACGGTCGCAACTCCGGCATCCTCAAAGAGAAGGACGAGAACTTCACGGGTGATGATGTGCTTGAGGGGCTCACCGCTGTTGTCTCGGTCAAGCTCCCCGAGATTCAGTTTGAGGGCCAGACCAAGGCTAAGCTTGGCTCCACGGAGGCCACGGGCGCGGTCGCGAGTGTGTTTGGTGAGGCGTTTAGCGCGTACCTCGAGGAGCACCCCGACGACGCGCGCGCGATTGTGAATAAGGTCTTGCTCGCCCTCAAGGCGCGCAAGGCGGCGAAAGCGGCGAAGGACTCCGTGCTCCGCAAGGGAGCCTTGGAGGGCATGACGCTCCCGGGCAAGCTTGCCGACTGCCAGGTCAAGAATGCGGAGGAGGCCGAACTGTTTATTGTTGAGGGCGAGAGCGCCGGGGGCTCCTCCAAGCAAGGTCGAGACCGACGTACGCAAGCCATCCTCCCGTTAAAGGGCAAGATATTGAACGTCGAGCGTGCACGCATTGATCGGATGCTTGCCTCCATCGAGATCCGCGCTCTCGTGGTCGCCATGGGCACGGCTATCGGCGATGTCTTCGACATTAGCAAGCTGCGCTACCACAAGGTCATTATCGCTACCGATGCTGACGTGGACGGCGCGCACATCCGCACGCTCTTGCTCACCCTCCTCTACCGGCACTTTCGGCCCATCATTGAGGGCGGCTTCGTCTACATCGCCCAGCCGCCTCTCTATAAGATTACAAAGGGGAGGACCGTGGCCTACGCCTACAGCGACCAAGAGAAGGAGCGGGTACTGAAGGATATGGGTGTCGCACCCGAGGAGGCGGCCCCGGTGAGCGAGGCTGACGAGACACCCCCTGAGGAGGCGGAAGCAGAAGAAGAGGAAGTCACGAAGGCCAAGAAAGGGGCCCGAGCGAACATTCAGCGTTACAAGGGTCTCGGCGAGATGAACCCAAGCGAGCTCTGGGAGACCACCATGGACCCCGCACGGCGGGTATTGAAGCGGGTGATGGTTGAGGATGCCGAAGCGGCTGACCGCATTTTCGATATCCTTATGGGCACCGACGTGGCAAGCCGCAAGTCCTTCATCCAATCGAACGCAAGACTCGCGACCCTGGACGTATAGAGTGTAGCAGTAACCTGCAGGAAAGGAGTTAGCGAACCGTCACCGAAACCGAGTCGTTGTTGTTGTGCTCGTTGCTCTCGTTGACGTCATCGTCAGAGTCCACTTCAACCGTAATACGATTGGTGCCAGTGCGCGGGTCACCGCGAGAGAGACTGACGGTGATGGGGAGCGGTTGGTCCGGCTCAAGCGACTGCATGGTGTCCGTCTCGGTGAACGCGCGGTTGCTACTGGTGGGGAACGTGACCTTAATCTTCCACGAGCCGGTCTTGTTCGTACCGGTGTTGACGACCAAGATTTGTGCGGCGAGCTCCTGGTCGTCGTCCACAGAGCTATCAACGACGAAGCGACCGTCGCTGTCAATGTACCCGACATCGGTGATAGACACTGTGAGGTCGGCGAGGCCACTGTACGTTCTTGATACCGGGATAGGTGTGGAGCCAGGCGTGGGGTAGGTGGTTTGTACGGTGTGGTAATACACGGGGGCCGGTGCGGAAGGTTTGGGAGCGACGTAGGTCGTTGTTGGACTCGTAGTTGCTGGGGGGGGGACGGCGCTAGGCGTGCCGCCGTCAAAAGGCAAGGTAGAGGTGGAGGTAGGTACGACGGCGAGGCCGGACTCGGGTTTGGAGGTGAACATGGAGCCGACCGAGCCGACGGCAGCGCCGAGACCGTCCACGGCCTCAGGTACGTAGCGGGCTGCGTAGACGGCGAGCCAGAGACCGAGCACGACGAGGGCGATGAAGCCGATAATCGCGAGGCCGGTCACGGCGCCTGCACGGACAGGGCTCGTGGTGGGTGTGGTTGGCGTATCCATAGGTGTGCTGTATGTACCACGAGCCATTATTGCTGTCAAGCATCGGAGAACTTGACAAGAGAGGGGCGATGGTGTACTAATCGGCAAGACGATATGGGTGTCATTGTAACAACGGTACGTGCCGTACGGCATGCCTGGAGCCGGAAGTGGAGCTTCCTGGTGCTCTTTCTGCTTGTATTTGTCGCCTGTGTAGCCCTGCTTGCTCGCTTCGACCTTTTACCGGACCCGAATTCTGTAGAGGCCTCCCCGAGCGTAGAGAGCCCAGTCACGGCTGTAAGCACTCCACCGGCGGCAGTCACCGTCGCGCGGCCTGAAGCACCAGTGAAGATCGAGATTCCTTCGATTGGAGTCTCGGCCACTATTGCGAACCCTCGAACGACAGACGCCAAGACACTCGACGCGTGGCTCTTGAAGGGCGCGGTGCGCTGGCCGACTTCGGGCAAGCTTGGGGAGGACGGCAACGTGGTCCTCTTCGGGCACTCGAGCTATCTGCCCATCGTGAAGAACCCGGCCTATAAGACCTTTAACGAAATTCAGAAATTGAAAGCAGGTGACCGTATCACCGTCTATTCACTTGGTACTGCCTATACCTACCAGGTGAGGAGCGTTGCTAAGGAGAGCGCAAACGGTAATGCAGCTATTCCACTCCAAGTCGTGGGCAAGGTGCTCACGCTCGCTACCTGCAACACCTTCGCCTCCAAGAGCGACCGATTCGTCGTTACTGCAGACTTTGTTGAAAGCCATCCGCTCGGAGTGTAAGTCACCCTAGTGTGATACGTTCTGGGCAGATGGCTCTCCGCAAGGTTGGACATCCGATGTCCAACATGGAGGCCCGGGCCCATGGTAGGCCTTGGTAAAGCTCGTTAATCCAAACCCAACCCAGCCGCCCACAGGCGGCGCAACCTTAAGGAGAGTCCGATGAGGAGACTCATCATCACCCTCGGGGCGCTGCTTGTCGCGGCGCTTACTATCGCCGACGTTCAGGCCGCCGGCCAACCCTTGATGAAAGGGCTCACGGGCCCGGCTGAACTTGCTGGCCTCATCGAAACTTCGCTTAGCCAGGATCCGAGCGGCAACAGCCGTATCGACTCCGGGCGATGCCAGCGAGACGGGTCGTGCGCAACACCGTACATGTATTACTACGGTATTGCGAGCGAGCATCCGAGCGCCGGTCTGCGTAGCATCACGGAACTTCCGCGGTACCTGCGCAGCCTCGTGAAGAA
>DATEBU010000072.1:0-4038 GCA_036516675.1 Minisyncoccota bacterium | reverse complement strand
GGCGCGCGACATCGGGCTCTCGATTGGTCGGCTCCGCTTCCTTGTCGTGGCCACGCTCATTGTCACGACGATAGGGGTGGCTAATGAGCACGTCGAGCTCGCGCTCCAGAGCTTCGCTCACCTACGCTTCGCGGCCTCCGTGAGTGACACGTGGCTCGACCTCGCGAGCAACACGGCGGGCATCGTGCTTGCGGCCGCCCTCTTCACCCAGCTTGTCCCGCGTCGCATCGGGACTATGGTCAACGCCCCCGGCCGCGAGTAGTTGCGAACGGGAGCACCCTTCTTCGTTAAAACGTCCTACTCGCCGCGCGCTATACTGATGCGGTATGCTTGGTCGCTCCTCGTCTAGCCGAAAGCCTCGCCAGCACAGCAATCTCGAAGAGGCTTTTGAAGCGCCCGCAAAAGCGCTTGAGGAGAGCGTCGTGCTTGCTCGGCGGGCCGAGCGTGCCTTGGTCTCCAAGAAGCCCTTCAAATATGCCGAAGAGTACTGGCAGACCTTGGGGCCGGGGCTCACTACCGGGGCGGCCGACGACGACCCCTCCGGTATCGCCACCTACTCGCAGGCAGGGGCGCGCTACGGCTTCGGTCTTATCTGGCTGGCCCCCGCCACATTCCCCTTAATGGCGACGGTGCAGGAGATGTGCGCACGCATCGGGCTGGTCAGCGGTGAGGGGCTCGCGGCCAACATTCGTCGGCGATACCCAGTGGGCGCCCTCTACACGGTGGCAGGCCTCCTCTTCGCGGCAAACGTCTTCAACATTGCTGCGGACCTCTCCGCGATGGCGGCCGCGACACGACTCATCTTCCCCACAGTTGGAGCGCTCGCGCTTGTGGCCGCCTTCGCGCTCGTCTCACTGCTGCTGCAGATATTCACCACCTACGCCAGGTATGCGCGGTATCTCAAGTACCTCACCCTCGCCCTCCTCTCCTATGTCGTGGTCGCCTTCTCGGTGCACCTTGACTGGGGCGACGTGCTCTATCACACAATTGTGCCAACGCTCCCACCCCTCTCCGAGAGCATTGTGATTATCTGCGCGATACTCGGTACTACGATATCGCCCTACCTCTTCTTCTGGCAGACCTCGCAGGAGGTCGAGGAGGCGGTGCTCCGCGGAGAGGGCAGTGTGGCGAAGCGCAAGCACGATGCGAACCCGAGTGCGATTCGGCGCATGCGTTTCGATGTCTGGAGCGGGATGTTCTTCTCAAATCTCGTGATGTTCTTCATCTTTGCAGCGTGCGCGGGCACCCTCTACAACAGCGGTATCATTACCCTCACGACCGCCGACCAGGCGGCCGCCGCGCTCGCGCCCTTTGGCTCCCTCGCCTCACTCTTCTTCGCGCTTGGCATTGTGGGAACGGGTCTCCTCGCAGTGCCGGTGTTGGCGGGCTCTTCGGCCTACGCCTTTGCCGAGGCAGTCCGCTGGCGCTCGGGCCTCTATCGCAAACTCAATCGGGCCTACGCCTTCTACGGCGTTATCATCATTGCGATGATGCTCGGTATCGGGGCGAACGTGATAGGCGTTGACCCCATCCAGGGGCTGATTTGGGCCGCGGTCGCCAATGGGCTCGTTGCGCCCATCGTGCTCTACTTTGTCGTGCGCCTCGCCGACGACAAACGGCTCATGGGCGCCTACGCCAACGGGCCGCTTGCCTCGAGCATCGGCTGGCTCACCACGCTCGTGATGGCCCTCGCAGGTCTCGCCGTCATCGCTTCATTCCTCTAGCGAAGTCTGACTTCGCTACCTACGCGGGAGGCGCATGCCGGAGGGCAGTGTGCGGAAGGTGATGGAGTAGCGCAGGGTACGAGCGGGGGCGACCGAGTGCTGCCAGTCCCATCGCACTGGTCCAGCCATCAGGTACACGGAGCGCGGCTCGAGTTCGATGCCAACGGTCGGGTTGATGGACACTAAGTGTCCATCATGGTGTGGAGTGCGGATCGGGAGAGAGCGGAGGCGCATACGCACCCAGCCAGCGAGCGAGATGCCGACGATGTGCTCAAACTTCTCATTGTCGCGGTGCCAACCGAGGCCAGTGCCTATGGTGTACTCGTTCACGAGCGCCTCGACCACGCGTCCACGCGGTAGGTCGAGCCATTTCTCGATACGCCTGGCGAATCGGCCGAGGAAAGGTGGCAAGGGTGGCCCGGGGATGAGCTTTTCGCGTTTGAAGTCGTAGCTCCAGCCGAAGTTGGCGTGCCGACGCTTGGCCTGATATTCACCCTTTTCGCCTCCCGCTGCGTGGGTGAGGTCGAGCGCGCCGATAAAGACGAGCAGCGCCTCCTCCTCTTCAGCGCTAATAAAGTCTGGCCGATACCACAGGCCATTCTCAAGCCGCGCCTCCGTCTCGAAGAGCTTATATTGGCCTCCGCCGCGTTTCATCAGGCGAGTCTACTACATCGCGGTATGTTACAATCCTCTCTTTATGGCAGACGCGCTCAAGGTTGAGAACTTAGAAAAGACCTACAAAGGTGCCTTCGCGCCTGCGCTTGCGGGCATCTCGCTCACCATTCCGGCGGGCGACTTCTACGCCCTCCTTGGCCCCAACGGGGCAGGGAAGACGACCCTGATAGGTATTGTCACGGGCCTCGTCAACGCGAACGGTGGGCGGGTCGAGGTGTTTGGCATTGACGCGGCCGCGCACCCAGAGGCCTCGCGACTGAAGGTCGGGGTGGTGCCGCAGAACATGAACTTCAATTTCTTCGACAAAGTGATTGACGTTATCGTCAACCAGGCTGGCTACTACGGGGTGCCGCGCGCGGTCGCGCTCCCGCGTGCCGATGATCTCTTGAAGGGTCTCGGCCTCGCGGAGAAGCGTAACGAGCAATCCATGAAGCTCTCGGGCGGGATGCAACGCCGCCTCATGATCGCGCGGGCGCTTATCCACGAGCCCGAGTTCCTCATCCTCGACGAACCCACGGCTGGCGTGGATGTGGAGATGCGCCGTTCGATGTGGGAGTACCTCACCGGGCTGACCAAAAAAGGTGTCACTATCCTCCTGACCACCCACTATCTCGAAGAGGCCGAGCAGCTCGCTAAGCATGTGGCCATCATCAACAAGGGCGCGCTTGTCGCGCGCGGGACGATGGACGAGGTGCTTGGCCTCTATGACCCCGCCAAGCAGGGTAGCGGGTATCGTGGCAGCAAGCTTGAAGAAGTATTCTTGCAGCTCACCAAAGACTCGCCAGAAGGCGAGGCAAGCACGCCATGACCCGCATATGACTCCTTTGCAGAAATGGACATCCTTCTATACCCTCATCCGCAAGGATGTGGTGCGCATGATCCGCATCTGGCCGCAGACCTTCTTGCCCTCGGTCGTCACCTCCACCCTCTACTTCCTCATCTTCGGCGCGTTCCTGGGCTCGAAAATAGGCGATGTACACGGCGTGCCCTACATCATGTTCGTCGTCCCCGGGCTCATCATGCTCGCGGTGGTCACCAATGCGTATGCGAACACCTCGTTCGTGATGTTCTCGGCGAAGTTCTTCAACCGCAATATTGACGAGGTGCTGGTCTCGCCCACCCCACCCTGGCTCTTGGTCGCGGGCTTTGTGACCGGCGGGGTAGTCCGCGGGGTAGCTATCGGCATACTCGTGCTCGGCGTTTCACTCTTCTTTACCAGCTTGGCCGTCCACAACGTGCTCATTATTCTCCTCTTCCTCGTCCTTACTTCTCTCGTCTTCGCGCTCGCGGGGCTCGTGAATGGGGTCTACGCCAAGAGTATTGACGGCATCAATATCGTCCCGACCTTCGTCCTTACCCCGCTCGTCTACCTCGGTGGTGTCTTCTACTCGGCCGAGTCGCTGCCGGGCTTTTGGGGTACGCTCACCAAGTTTGATCCGGTCTTCTATATTGTGAACGGCTTTCGCTACGGATTCCTCGGCACCTCCGACGTCTCAATTTGGTTCTCTACCGGCCTCCTCTGTGCCCTCGCCCTCGTTCTACTCGCCATCGCCATCTATCTCATCCGCACCGGTCTTGGGCTGCGCCAGTAGGCCATTTGGTATAGTGTGCACATGAAATACGTGTATGTGATTGGTGC
>DATEBU010000071.1:0-5425 GCA_036516675.1 Minisyncoccota bacterium | reverse complement strand
GTTGGTACGCCTGTTATTGTACCAAAGGGAAATCCATGCGTCTTGTGCAATGGGTTGTTGTGTATCGCTGCGTGTAAAGTGGGGGCGAGGGAGAGATAGACGAGAAGGGTATCGCGGTGGTCGTACGCGCGCTGGTGTCGCGCGGCGTGAACGCGCTTGCGGAAGATACGGCGCTCGTCGAGGTACTGCTCGATGGCGCGCTCCGCGCGCCCGCCGAATACCGCCAACAGACGATAATTGGCGGTGATGCCTCCGTACCGCTCATCTCGCTCGCCTCTATCGCTGCCAAGGTTTCCCGCGACCGCATGATGGTCGCGTTCGCGTCGCGTTATCCGGCATATGACTTTGCTCGCCACAAGGGGTATGGCACAAGAGCGCACTACGCAGCCCTCCTCGAACACGGCCTCTGTGCCATCCACCGGCGTTCGTTCATTCGTCTCGACTAAATCGATTCATACCAATTTGCTCCTATAGGTCAAAAGCGGTATGACACCTGCGGTATGACACCTTCCCATTCCAAGCCGTCCGTGGTAGGGTGGCCCCATGTCAGTCCGCATGCGCCACACCAGTGGGCACACTCGCAACCGTCGCAGCCACCACGCGCTCGATGCTATTAAGAGCGTCGCTGGGGAGAAAGAAGGGACGTTTCGTCTGCCACATCGGCTCGATGAGGCAACTGGAATGTACCGGGGCAAGCAAATCGCTCCCGCCGTCTCGGCTACGGCGGACAAGTCGAAGAAGGAGAAGGGTCCCGACACCGAACCGGCCGCTCCGGCGCATGTCCACGAGCACGCGCATACCGAGCGTGAGAACGCGCAGGCGAAGAGCACCAAGGGCGTCTTCGGTAAGATGTTCTCCGGCGATAGCCGGCCGCGCTCTCGTAGCGGTTTCGGCGGCGGCGCGTAAGCGCGTATAAGGTCGGATATTCTATTTTGCACACATCGTGCTCTTGCACGATTTTTCGTTTGCTATACTGACTACAGTTATGGCGAATCGGCACCTTGCTCGTTCCGTAGTCCTGCAGACGCTCTTCGAGTGGGATACGATGCATGCATCGCTCACGCAAGCGCAAGATATTCTCGCGAGAAATACGGAAGAGTTCGGCGGTGGGGATGCCGACAACCCGTTCATGGACACGCTCCTTTTAGGAGTCATTGCAAAAAAAGAGGACCTCGACCTTATCATCGAGAAGGCCGCCCCCGAGTGGCCCTTGGACCGTATTGCCCCCGTAGACCGCAACATCCTGCGACTCGGGCTCTTCGAGCTCTTGTTCGCCGACCGTGCGCAGGTGCCGGCCAAGGTCGCCATCAACGAGGCCATTGAGCTTGCCAAGACCTTCGGCGGGGACTCCTCGGGCCGCTTTGTGAACGGAGTGCTCGGCGCCGTTTACAAAGAGATAGGCGAACCCGGCAAAGACGATCAAGGGAAGGCCGTCAAGGCTAAGCGCGCCGAGCTGCCCTTAGAGAAGATGGGGGGCGCCATTGTCTACGCTAAACACGAGGGACAGTACTACCTCGCACTGGTGCACGACGTCTTCGGTCGGTGGACTCTCTCGAAGGGGCACATCGAGGCCGACCCGTCGCCCCAAGAGGGCGTGGTGCGCGTCGTGAAAGAGGAGCTTGGATTGGATGCGGAAGTGGAGAGCCAGGTGGGCGAGAACGAGTACATCGCGAGCCACCCCGAGAAGGGGAAGGTGCGTAAGCACGTCTGGTTCTTCCTCGCCTCTGCCTCCTTCGAGCCGCTGGTGCTGAAGAAGACCGGTGGGCTCGACGACGCAAAATGGTTCCGCCTCCAAGACATCATTGACCTCAACTTCTACGACGATATGCTCCCCATCGTCACCGCCGCAGTGCAGCAGCTCCTCGACCAGTCAGCGAAAACTTGAGTTTCTAGGCTTTTGCGGCATACTGCCGATATGTCAGACCTTACTGTGCTTGAGGGCCGAATCGGAGTGTCATTCACTAATACAGAGCTGCTTGAAGAGGCGGTGACGCATCGTTCGTATCTGAACGAGCATCGCGAGTACGCGGGCGCTCATAACGAGCGACTTGAGTTCTTGGGCGACGCGGTCTTGGAGCTCGCCTCCACCCGATTCCTCTTCGACACATTCCCAGAGAAGCCCGAGGGGGAGCTCACCGCCTACCGCGCTGCGCTCGTCAACACCGTCTCGCTTGCCGAGAGCGCACAGGCACTCCACGTAGGCGAGCACCTGCGGCTCTCGAAGGGTGAGGCAAGGGACACGGGCCGCGCGCGGCAAATCATCCTTGCTAACGCGTTTGAGGCCACCATCGGCGCTATCTATCTCGACCAGGGCTACGAGGCAGCCGATGCTTTTATTGGCCGTACTATCCTTGTCAAGCTCGACGCGCTTATCGCCAAAGGTGCGCATCAAGATGCGAAGAGCCGCTTCCAAGAGTTCGCGCAAGAGAAGCGCGGGGTGACCCCTAGCTACAAAGTGCTTGCGGAAGAGGGCCCCGACCACGCTAAGCGCTTCACGGTGGGCGTGTACCTAGGCGTCACCGAAGTCGCCCGGGGCGAGGGCCCCGCCAAGCAAGAGGCCGAGCAAGTCGCCGCACAGAACGCACTCGCAGAGAGCGGGTGGTGAACATATGCTAACCAACCGCGCCGCGCGCGCGGTATACTTTAACCAATGCTGAAGCGGCTCGAGGTCGTGGGGTTCAAATCGTTTGCCAAGAAGACGGCGCTCGATTTCGGCGCTTCTACTACTGCGATTGTGGGCCCCAATGGGAGCGGGAAATCGAACATTGCCGAGGCATTCCGCTTCGCGCTTGGCGAGCAGTCAATGAAGAGTATGCGGGGTAAGCGGGCCGAGGACTTAATCTGGGGTGGCTCGCACTCGATGCCTCGCGCGAGCCGGGCGGGCGTTGTCATCGCCTTTGATAATGCGCCGAGGGCGGGTAAAAGACCCTTCAACATCGACTTCGACGAGGTCGCCATTGAGCGGGTGGTCCACCGCGATGGCGTGAGCGAGTATTCGATAAACAGTTCGCGGGTCCGGCTTCGTGATGTGCAGGAGCTCCTCGCGGGGGCCAACATTGGGCAGACCGAGCACCATATCATTTCTCAAGGGGAGGCGGATAGAGTCTTGCTCGCCTCCCCGCGCGAGCGTCGAGCGCTTCTTGAGGACGCCTTAGGGCTGCGCATCTACGAGTTCAAGAAGCGCGAGGCGGCCGGCAAGCTTCTTAAGACCGAGGAGAACATCATGCAGGTCAATGCGCTCCGCCGCGAGCTTGCGCCCCACCTGCGCTTCCTCGCCCGACAGGTGGAGAAGCTTGAGCGCGCTGACGGGCTCCGCCGCGAGCTGGTGGTGCTCGCGCAGAGCTACTTCGCCACCGAGGACGCGTACCTCGCGGCCGAGGCCGAGAGCGTGCGGAGGGCGAAGGCTGCCGCTGCCACACGCCTCGCTACTACGAGCGAAGAGCTCGCCTTGATTGAGGAGGGCGCGGCTACCGACGATGAGGCGAGCCGCAGACTCGGCGTCTTGCGCGAAGCGGAGCGTGAGCTCGAGCGCGTGCGCGACGAGCGCGCCGCGCTCGCGCGCGAGCTTGGCCGCGTCGAGGGTTCGCTCGCTTCTGCAAAAGAGCGCAGTGGCCGCGTCGCGCGCGAGCCCTACGCCAAGGTGCCGCGCGAGGAGTTCTCGGCGCTTGTCGAGGAGGTCGAGCGCGCTGCCGGTGTGCAGGGCGCCGAGGGTGTTGAGGCGCTCCGCGCCGCCCTTGAGAGCATCCGTACGACGATACGCGCCTTTATCTCCCGTTTCGTCGCGCCCCGCGACGATCTCTTGGCCGAAGAGGAGCAGGCGGTGAACGTACTCACTGAGCGACAGCAGAGCCTCGCAAAGCGCGACGAAACACTTGCCAAAGAGACAGAGGCGGCTGACAGTGCCCTCAAACGAGCGCGTGAGGCACTTACCGCACAGTCAGAGGCCAGCCGAGAGGAGCGCAGGCGCATCCTCAATCTTGCGGAGGTGAAGGCGCAGCTCGAGGCCGAGGTCGTGTGTGCCGAAGGGCGTGAACGTGAGCTCGCAGTCATGGCCGAGGTACTCGACCGCACGAAGGCCGAGGCGGTCGCGAGCGCTGGTCGAGAGGCAGTCTCGTACGAGCCGCTTGCGGTACCCGGTACCGATAATCGGAAGGAGCAAGAGGAGCGTAGGCATTCACTCGAGCGGCTGGTCATCCGGCTTGAGGAGGCGGGTGGGACAGGCGAGGAGATACGTGGCGAGCACAAGGAGGTCGCGGAGCGCGAGGCCTTCCTTGCCCGCGAGCTTGAGGATTTGGCGAAGTCAGCCGAGAGCTTGCAAGCGCTTATCAAGAATCTCGACGACGAGCTTGCCAAGCACTTCTCCGAGGGGCTCGCTTCTGTAAATGCCTCGTTCAACGAATACTTCTCGCTTATGTTCGGCGGCGGCTTCGCCCGCCTCGTGCTTGAAGAGCCAGAAGCGTTGGACGAATCCTCCTTCGCCGAGGCTACGGAGGACTCGGAAGATTCACGGGGAGAGAAACAGCGGCCAGGCATAGACATAGCCGTGAATCTTCCTCGGAAGAAAGTTCGCTCACTTATGCAGCTCTCGGGCGGCGAGCGGGCCTTGACTTCCATCGCGCTCATCTTCGCCATGAGCCAAGTCAACCCGCCACCCTTTCTCATCCTCGACGAGACCGATGCGGCCCTCGACGAGGCCAACAGCCGCCGCTACGGCGACATGATTGAGAACCTCGCGAAGAAGAGCCAGCTCATTGTTATCACCCACAACCGCGAGACCATGAGCCGCGCCGGCATCCTCTATGGCGTCACCATGGGCGGCGATGGCATCAGCAAACTCCTCTCGGTCAAATTCGACGAAGCCGTCGCGGTGGCGAAGTAAGGTCGCCCGCATTTTCGCGTCACCTAGGCCAGACCGGACAGGTTCTCGTGCGTGGACCACACAAGAGGTGAGTGATGCAGTATATAACCCAGGAACACCGCTTACTCCGCCGGCTTGCGGCTGCTCGTGGGCCCGTGGCCTATGAAGCGCTTGCTCGAGAGCTCGGCACGGTACTCGACGAGATGACCGACGTAGCATCAATTTCGCAATCTCGCGCCTGCGCAAAATGCTGCATCCTCCGTACCTTATCGAGACTTATCGCAATTTCGGCTACCAGCTTGTTATCGAACACCAACCTCGCGCGCTCTAGCGCGGAATTGCTACCTACACAATCCTTACCAGAACTAATGCATACGGAGCATCCCTATAAATACGCCATAGCGTAATAGTTGGGATAGTGGTATCGGAGAAATCAGCGAGGGGGCGGGAGGCCGAAATGCTTGCGAATCCAGGTGTCGTTCTCGATTGAGTCAACAATCGCGTAGAGCACGTCCTTTCCGATATGCAGCTTGGCCTTCAGTAGTGCAATAAACTCCTCGCAGTCAT
>DATEBU010000070.1:0-2923 GCA_036516675.1 Minisyncoccota bacterium | reverse complement strand
CCGGCGGAGCCGGGGCGGGTAAGAAACGCACAGGAGAGAGCGAGTTACTCCCCTATCTCGCGCTGGAGGTGATCAAGATATTTGGCGGCAGCCGTCTGCCCGCCAAGACCGAAGGCGAGCCCGATAGCCAGAGCGAAGGCGATGACGATGCCCGTGAAGAGAGTCTGCACGAACGCGGTCGCCACCTGCAGCTGGTAGAGGGCTGCGAGAATAGCGAAGACCCAGATGGAGTAGCGTGCCACCTTGCCGAGGAAGCCTGCGGCATGCAGCTGGGCGGCCTTCGCAGAGCCTGCAACGACGCGGTCGGCAGCCTCGGCGAGCACGGCTGCGACCAAGAGGATGAGGACTGCGACGATGACTTGTGGGAGGTAGCCGAGCACCACCTCGCTTAAGAAGGCGTTCACAGTCGAGAGGTGGAGCACGTCGAGGGCCGCCACCAAGAAGACGATGATGAAGAACCACTCGACGAGGCGCCCGAGGAACTTGCCCGAAG
Source organism: Minisyncoccota bacterium (assembly GCA_036516675.1). GTDB lineage: Bacteria > Patescibacteriota > Minisyncoccia > Phycocordibacterales > Phycocordibacteraceae > C7867-001. The sequence goes on along the minus strand of DATEBU010000070.1, from coordinate 2,430 downwards.
AGAGCTCAAAGCCGGCACGCGAGAGCACGCGGTCAACGCCGGCCTGCTTCAGCGCCTGGTCTATACGGAGCGAGTTAATGACCTGGGTGACGATACGCCCGAGGCCAGCGCCAATTATCCAGCCGACAATGAAGATGACGAGCGCAACGATAACGTTAGGGATGAAGGCGACCAATCCGTAGAAGAGGTTCTGGAAGGACTGGTTCAGCACATCGGCCCAAGTGGTGAAAACCATAGTGAAATAACGCTAGCGATTAGATGATAAATACCCGCCTGGGCGAGCACCTGGGCTTATTTTAGCAAGTTTTAGAGCCCGATACGGTCTATAAGGACGCGGTGTGGATAGTCGAAGACATCCCGCAAGAGGCGGTCATAGACCCCAAGCCGGTAACGGAAGTCAGGCGTCTCGAAGGCTGCATAGCGGATCTCCCGGCCAAGCTCTGCCTCGAGCCCTTTGACGGCCTTCGCGAGCGCACGCGTGTCAAGGCTGTCGCCTGCGACCAGCAGGTCAATCTGGGCTTCAAGCGCACCGGTAAAGAGCCCCGAGAGCGCAACGACCTTGAGGGTCCCGACACGCTTCAGGGCGGCGAGGATACGCTCACGGGAGAGCGCGGTTGTTTCCCTGATGAAGGTGTCGAGGGCCCCAAGATGCTCAAAGCGCCCATTGACGTGGTACTTCGCCTTTATGCCAACGCCCTTCTTAGAGATGAGCCCTGCGGCAGAGAGCTCGACGAGCTCGCGACGGGCCGTCTCGCGCTCAAGCGAGCTCCGCCCCGCCACGTCTGCAAATGTGAAGGTCGTGTCCTGATTGAAGAGGAAGAGGCGTAGGAGGCGTAGGCGCGCGGGAGAGCCGAATATTTTGTCGAGACGTTCCATGAGGTGTGGGCAGTGTATAGGGTTCCGCGAGAGAACGCAAAACCGCCCAAACAGGGCGGTTTTTGCTTGCCAATAAGGCTTTATTTAAGAGTCACTTTGGCCCCTGCGTCAGTCAATTTCTTGGCGAGCTCCTCGGCCTCCTCCTTCTTCAGGCCCGTCTTCAGCGTGGACGGGGCCCCATCCACGAGGTCCTTGGCCTCCTTGAGTCCGAGCGCGAGCGCCTCCTTGACCGCCTTAATGACGGCAATCTTGTTGGCGCCCACCTCGGTCAGCTCGACGTCAGCGGTGGACTTGCCCTCCTCTGCCGGGGCACCAGCGGCAGCCGGGCCTGCCACCGCAACGGCAGCAGCCGAGACACCAAACCGCTTCTCCAGCGCCTTCACGAGCCCCGCGAGCTCGAGCACGGTCATGCGCTCGACCTGCTCGACGAGCTCCTTGAACTTCAAGGGCACTTCTACCTCCTCTTTTGCTTCAACAACGGGTACGGCCGGAGCAACGACTTCTGCCGGGGCCACTACTGCCACTTCTCCCTCATTCTGTACTTCGTCTGCCATACGCGAGTTGTAAATTGCTAATTATGCTGTCTTTTGCTCCCGAATCTTGTCGAGCGCGATAACGAACCCCTGGATGGGGCTGTGGATGACGTTCAAGAACATGCCTCGAAGCACCGGTGTCGGCGGGATAGTCGCGATTGCGGTTATCGTCGCGGCGTCGGCGAAAGCATTCTCGAAGATGCCTCCTACGAGCGCGACCGCTCCTTTGAGCTTCCTGCCGTACTCGTAGATGCTGCGCGCTGGAGCAGTCGTGTCCTCTCCTGTGGTCCACGCAATAGCGACTTCGCCCGGCAACTCGGGTACCTGCCCGGCGTAGCCCTTCGAGGCCAGAGCCAGGCGGATAAGAGTCTTCTTCGCCACGTAATACCGCACACCCGCTCCCTTCAGAGCGCGACGCATGAGCGAGGCATCCGTAACCGTGAGCTTGGTGAAGCTCACGAACGATGTGGCGGTTGCCTCGGCGAGTGCGCTCTCGAGCTTCACGAGGATGTCGCGCTTCTTGTCTTTGCTAATCATGCTTTTTGTATTAGCAGAAAGGGGACCCTTCTGCATACGTAACGAAGGGATAGCCTATACAGGACTTATGGGGTGCCTGTAGTCTTCGGTCCGTACCGCCCTACCCTACTACAGAGCGAGGCCGCATGCAATGCGTGCGGCTTTCCCTTGTCAGGAGGCGACCTGGAGCACAAGCAAGGCGACCGCGACGATGGCCGCGAACCCGCTTGAGAACTTCACAAACTCAACGAAATATGGCAGTGCGCGTTTCATACGCGCATCCTACCATGAAATCCCGTCGGTGACCTATCGGTCAGCCTCGACTGCTGCGCGGGTAATCGGGCCGAAGTATCCGACAGCGGGCGTGATACCCTTCGCTTTTTGATACGTGACGACGGCCGCTCTGGTGAGCACGCCGAAGTAGGTCGTCTCGTTGCCGGGGGAACCCGGGCCTAAGGCGGCGATCGGGTAGCCGTGCGAGTTGAGGAACATCTGCAGGGCCTTG
>DATEBU010000069.1:0-5943 GCA_036516675.1 Minisyncoccota bacterium | reverse complement strand
ACGTGCTCGGTTTTCTTGATCCGCTTTTGATTGGAGCGCTGCGGCAAAGCCCTTCGTAACGAAACGTTCTCGTATCCTCTCTACTGTTCTGAGGCCAACTCCGTAGGCCTCGGCAACGTCGACATCTTTCCACCCACCTTGCCCTTCAGACTCATCAGTCCGCAGGAGTATGTGGGCATGTATTCGCTTTCGCGCTGACACACGCTCTTTTTTGATAATGATGTTGAGTTCTACTCGCTCTTCCGTAGTTAACGTGACTTTGTATTTTTTCATAGAGAGATTGTTAGTAATCTCTTTATGATACGGGTTATTTTCTACTCGTCAATACTAACTTTATGGGGTACTAGTAGCGGAAGCGACACCACACACTCAAGAATGAAAACGAGAAGGGTGGTTGTGCGAGGGCGGACTCCGAAGGAACGAGGAGGAGCCCGAAGCTGGGGGGAAGATTCCTTCCTCCCCCCAAACAGGCTGGTGCCCGAGCACCCGCACCGCAGTGCGGGAGTGCGAGGAGAAGCGCCAAACCTAGACATCTAGGCGCGAGTAGCCATAGCGGAAATGTCCGAGGCGGATGCCGAGGATGGACTCTTTAGCCACGGACACTCAAATATGACAGAATGAACGAGGCACCACGGCGTTTGCATTTCATTCCGACCGCTTCCTGTTTCTTCACAGGAAGCCCGCCCCGCCTTTTTGCCACCCCATTCCAATTCAAATCCCCCCCGCGAAAAAAATAAGAATGGAGAAGGGGCAAAAGGCGAGGGCGGAACGCCGAGGGTACTCCCGAGGCGTTGGGCGGAATGATTAGAGTCACCACAGAGTCCGAGCGTACGATTCAATCAGAAGCCACCACGCACGCGGAGCGTGCGATTAGTCGTCAGTCGGATTATTGCGAAAATATGTTCGAACTTTTTCTAACAAACGCAGCTCTTCGTCGCTCTACTCCTCAGAGCCTTCGGCCCGTACTCGGGTTGGAGGCTTTGTGGTTTTGTGGTGTGCGACGAAGATCCTGACGAGTTTGCAAATCCTGACGAGTCCGCGAGGAAGGACTGCGAGGAAGGGCGTATGATAGAGCCATGTATTTCGTATACATCCTCGAGTGTGCAGACAAGACGCTCTATATCGGGTGTACCAACGACCTTAAACGTCGTTTCGCACAGCATAACGATTCAAAATGGGGAGCGCACTATACGAAAATCCGTCGACCTGTGACCCTGATATATCAAGAATCCTTCGATACGCTTCGTGTGGCGCGCCGCCGTGAAGCAGATCTGAAGGGTTGGCGCCGCGCCAAAAAACTCGCCCTAATCAAAAGGAAATCTTGAACCGGGTGTGGTAGCGTAGCTCTATGCAAACGGAGATTGAGGCCAAGTTTACTGATATTGACGTAGCCGCTACCCGGGCCGGGCTGCGGAGAGTAGGGGCCGAGCTCCTGCAGGCAGAGACCTTGATGCGACGGAGGGTGTACGAGCATCCGACCGGTAAGGAGAATGACTGGTTCCGTGTGCGCGACGAGGGCAATAGGGTAACGATGAGCTACAAGAAGCTTGAGGACCGTACGCTCCACGGGACCAAGGAGATTGTCTTCGAGGTGCCGAGCTTCGACGACGCCTGCCGCTTCCTCGAGGCGGCACACGTGCGGTTTGTCTCCTACCAAGAGACCAAGCGCGAGACCTGGCGACTCGGTGGGGCAGACATCACGATAGATACCTGGCCGTGGATACCGACCTTTCTTGAAATAGAGGCGCCTACTGAAGAGGGAGTCCGTGCAACGGCCGAGGCACTTGGTCTCGACATGGCGGCCGCTACCTATGGCAGTGTCGAGAATGTCTACACCGCACACTACGACGTCACCGAGACGGAGGTCTGTGACTGGCCCGAAATCACCTTCACCCACGTCCCCGCCTGGCTCGCCGCGAAGCGAAATCAAAAAAACTAGGCATCAAACGGCCTCGCATTGACACTTGGGGGCAGGCTGCTACACTCCCGACAGAACAGAACCGAGAGGCAGCGTGTGGCAGAGTAAGACCGATCGCAAGGGTAGAAAGGCTGCACGTGACGCTAAGGATTGGTGTCGGCGAGAAGTTGACCGGCTTCTTGCCAGATATAGATCTTGGGCGCCTTCGGTATGCCACTCGGGTGACCGGGGACTGGTGGGGCCGAGTCTCATCCCCGAGTGGCATTTCTTCACTCCCGCTTCGGCGGGAGTGTCCTTTTACCCCCTTACTCGGCCGTATCTCCACTTGGAGTCCGTAGCTCGAAGCCCCCTGCCAAGTGAGCCCAGCATAGCATCGGGCAAGGGATATTCTATGGTCATGGTACAGTTTTGCCATGTCGGAAGCACAGCTCATAACTAAAGTCGGGATCGGGGTCGCCGTTATGAAGGACGGCAAGATTCTGCTAGGCAAACGGAAGAGTTCGCACGGCTATGCGCCGAAGCATTATGTCGATATTGGCGTCATTGCCGACTGGAAGAGTGGTGAGCCTCACGTACTCGAGCCAGAAAAGTGTGAGGGTTGGGATTGGTATAGCCTAGACAATTTACCAATGCCGCTCTTTGCCGTAGAGCCTCAGTATATCGAAGCCATAAAGACCGGGAGGCATTATTTCGGCACGGCATGAAAACCGCCCTCATTATTCACGGGATGCCTTCGAAGAGGGAGTATTTCAATCCGGCAAATCCTTCGCCCTCAAATAACCATTGGTTCCCGTGGTTACAGCGACAGCTGATACTAAACGGCGTCTTGGCGCAGACACCGGAGATGCCGACTCCGTACGAGCCGCGCTATGAGGCGTGGGCGGCGATGCTTGGGCAATTCCACATAGACGAAGATACGATGCTTGTCGGGCACAGCCTTGGCGGCGGCTTCTTGGTGCGCTGGCTCTCCGAGTACAAGGGACGGGTTGGAAGGGTAGTGCTCGTCGCGCCGTGGCTCGACCCGAACAAAGAACTCACAACCAGCTTCTTCGACTTCTCCATAGACCCAGCCCTTGCAGGGAAGACGAGAGACAGTGCGGTTTTCATCTCTGACGATGACGATCAGGAGGAGCTCGCGAGTCTCGAGACCTTGAAAAATACGGTCACAGGGCTGCGCGTAAAGGAATTCACAGGCAGAGGGCACTTCATCCTCGAGCACATGGGCACCGAGGAGTTCCCCGAATTACGCGATTACTTGGTACGAGAGAAGCAAAAGCTCACTATCCACCGCAAGGGCAAAGAGATCATCATCCGCGACTGGTCGCGCTAGACCGTCCATGCTGACGTGGGCCAGTATGATATAGTCTCCTCATGGAGACCATTACCATCCCGAAGAAGCTTGCGGGCAAGGGCGACCTCGTCGTAATCCAAAAGAAAGAGCTCGACGCGCTCGTGGCGAGGGCCGGAGACCCCGTGACCGAGCAAGACGTGTTGCGCTGGTCGCGAGAAGCGAAAAAGCTCCACCGCGCTGGCAAGCTCTTGAAGCTCGCATAACTCCCACGGCGGCATGGTCATCTACCTGCATGCCCGCTATCGTCGCAGTTACAAGAATCTTGACTCACAACTGCGGCAGCTCGCCGACGAGCGCATCACGCTCTTCCGGTACAGTCCACTTGACCCGAGGCTCGATACGCACCGGCTCCACGGCAAGCTGAAGAAGCAATGGAGCTTCTCGGTTGATCGACGTTATCGAGTTCTGTTTGAATTTCTCGATAAGAAGAAGCAAGAGGTCGTGTTTTTAGACATCGGAACTCATTCGATATATCAGTGATGCCAAGCACCCATTGCTCCGGAGTATGCTCCGGAGCACAGCGAGGAGCAGGGTGGTGGTAGGATGAATGTTCATATGAAAAAATCAGCAGCCATTTTCTTTCTTGCGTTCGCGTTGAATGTGGTTTGGGAAAACCTGCACTCATTCCTCTATAGCGCCTACATGGGAGGCACGATTACCGAATACATCCTCGTGCGAGCGTCCCTCTTCGACGCCCTACTCGTCATGTTCATCGTGCTGCCGTTCATCTATGTGCGAGCTCTACGAGAGCGGGCGTGGCTCATCATCGCTATCGGCATACTCATCGCTATAGGCAATGAGTGGTATGGGCTTGGCACTGGCCGCTGGGCCTACAACTCCCTTATGCCTATCGTGCCTCTGCTTAAGGTCGGCCTTACACCCGCCCTACAGCTCGGCGTGTTGGGATACGTCTCGTACGTGCTCCTGCGTCCTAGACGGAGCGCAGAAGTCTCGCGGCGGTGACTTCTTCTGGAACTGAGGGAGAAGCAAAAGCTCACCATCCACCGTGAAGTATTGGTGCTATACTCCCGATATACCCTTAGCTGATGCGAATTATGGCCTACTCGCTCCTCATCCCCCTTGGCGTAGTCATCATCCTCTTGCTCGCGAGCCTGCGGCAGATTAATCAGTACGAGCGCGGGCTCAAGTTCACGATGGGTCGCTACACCGGGATTATGGAGCCCGGTTGGCGGCTCGTCATCCCCGTCTTCCAGAGCTATCGCAAGGTAGACATGCGCGTGAAGGCGGTCGATGTTCCCGATCAGAAGGCGATTACCCGCGACAACGTCTCAGTGACGGTCAACGCCGTCATCTACTACCGCGTCCAGTCGGCAGAGAAGGCTGTCCTCGAGGTGGAGGACTTCAAATATGCCATCTCGCAGTACGCGCAGACCACGATGCGCAATATCGTCGGCGAGGTGACCCTCGACGAGCTCTTGGGCCAGCGCGAGCAGCTCGCGGAGCGTATCCGCGAGATTGTTGACCAAGAAACCGATGCCTGGGGCCTCAAGGTGAACAACGTTGAGCTTAAGGACGTCTCGCTGCCGCCCGACATGGAGCGCACCATCGCCAAGCAGGCCGAAGCCGAGCGCGAGAAGCGCGCCGTCATCATCAATTCTGAAGGTGAGCTCGCCGCCTCCACCAACATGGCCAAGGCCGCCGAGATGCTCGCCGCGACCCCAGGGGCGCTCCACTTGCGCACCCTCCAATCTATTAACGACCTCTCTTCCGACCAGTCGAACACCGTCGTATTCATGGTTCCGGCCGAGATCCTGCGGGCCTTTGATGGGTTCAAGGACTTCGTCTCCTCACACAAGCCGAAGAGTGGCGTATAGATTCAGGGGGTGGTGTCTCGAACTAGGGCCGAGCGTCTTGCTATACTGCTCCCATGCAAAGCAGTCGGATACAGGACGTCTTCTTGGTAGGGCTCCTCTTAGCGGTGGCGGTGCTCGCCTTCTACATATTCAAGCCGTTCTTGATACCGCTTGCCCTCGCCGCCATCTTCGCGGTGGTGCTCTACCCGCTCTATCGGCGCATCCACCGGGCGCTCGGCGGGTGGGAGAGCGTGGCGGCGCTGCTCACCGTTCTCGTGAGCCTGGTGTGCCTTATCGTACCCGTCTCGCTCTTGGCCACGCGGGTGGCGGGCGAGGCGCAGCAGTTCTATCTCTCGCTTGATTCGGGCAGTGGGCGCGGCACCCTCGACAGCGCGCTCGCGCAGGGCGCCCACTACCTCTCGCCGTATGTGCCCGGTGTTGAGGACATGCGAGAGACAATATCGGGGAATATCGATGTCTACGCGCGCGAGGCCGCGGGCTGGGTGGCGGGGCACCTCGGCGCCGCCTTCGCGAGCTTGGCGGCGCTCCTCTTGGGGCTCTTCATCTTCCTCATCAGCTTGTACTATCTCCTGCGTGACGGCGAGCGCTTCAAGAGTGCCGTGATGCGCATCAGCCCGCTCGCCTCCGCTGACGAGGAGCTTATATTCGAGCGCCTCGGGCTCGCTATTAACTCGGTGGTGCGCGGTAACCTCCTCACCGCGCTCGCGCAGGGAGTGCTCTCGATGGCCGGCCTCACCCTCTTCGGGGTGCCTAACCCAGTCCTCTGGGGGGCCGCCGCCTTCTTCGCGGCGCTCATCCCCGGCATCGGTACGGCACTCATTTTCATCCCCATTGTGCTG
>DATEBU010000068.1:0-2167 GCA_036516675.1 Minisyncoccota bacterium | reverse complement strand
GCGTAGCACCACCTACTTTACCGCGTCCTTGAGCGCCTTGGCAGGACGGAACTTCGCCGTGCGCGTAGCGTTGATGTGTATCGTCTCGCCAGTACGCGGGTTACGGCCCTCGCGCGCAGGGCGTGCTTTGGTCGAGAAGATGCCAAGCCCCGCGACCGACACTTCGTCGCCGCCCTTGAGGCCCCCGACGATGCAATCAATCATGCACTCCACGGCCCGGTCAGCGTCAGCCTTGGTGGAGCCGAGGACGTCATGCACCTTGTCGATGATGTCTGCTTTGTTCATGATAAATCGTTAGACTAGTAATGCTACGCGAAGAAGTATAAGAATACTCGCTTTTTTGCGCAATACCCCTTGCTAAATAGAGGGGGTGGTGCGCAATAACACCTTCACGCACGAGAACGGGCCGCCAGGGCGGCCCGTCTTCTCCTTCACGGCTCCCCCGGATCCACGAGCCCGCCACACGGCTGGCCAATTGCAAGGGCTACCGAGCGAATTCGACCACCCTATTCTCGCGGATGACGTTCACCTTGATTTCGCCGGGATAGCGCAGCTCCTCCTGGATGCGCTTTGAGATGCTGTGGGCGAGCTTGTGCATGGCCAGGTCGCTGACCTTACCCGGATTCACGAAGACACGTATCTCGCGACCTGCTGATATGGCATACACCTTCTCCACCCCCTCGAAGGTGCCCGCGAGGCGTTCGAGGTCACCGAGGCGTTCGAGGTAACGGTCTATGGTGTCACGACGCGCCCCTGGCCGGCCCGCTGATATGGCGTCGGCCACCTGCACAATCATTGCCTCGGGCGTGGCGTATGGGTACTCCTCGTGGTGGGACTGCATGGCGAGGATAACGCGCGTATCAATGCCGAACTTCTCAAGTATGCGGCGGCCAATCTCCACATGCGTACCGGCGACCTCATGGTCAACTGCCTTGCCGATGTCGTGCAAGAGGGCACCTGCGCGAGCTACCGCAATATCGGCGCCGAGCTCGGTAGCGAGCATGCCGGCAATATGCGCCATCTCGATAGAGTGCTGGAGCACGTTCTGACCGTACGAGGTGCGGAAGTGGAGCCGGCCAAGAAGAGCGGTCAGCTTAGGGTCAAGTCCGATAACCCCCGCCTCGTAAGCCGCGGCTTCGCCTTTTTGCCGTACGATTTCAGCCACTTCTTGCTTGGTCTTATCCACCGTCTCCTCAATCTTGGCGGGCTGGATGCGGCCATCGGCAATTAAAGCCTCGAGCGCCATCTTGGCGATGTGGCGCCGAAGCGGGTCAAAGGAAGAGAGCGAGATGCGGTCGGGTGCGTCGTCAATCAACACGTCCACCCCTGTGGCCCGTTCAAACGTCTTGATATTGCGCCCCTCCTTACCAATAATCTTGCCCTTCATTTCTTCCGAGGGGATGGCGACCGAGAGGGAGGTCATGTCGGCGTTCACCGCATTCCCCAGGCGATGCACGGCGGTCGTGAGAATAGCTCGAGCCTTCTCCTCGAGGAGCTCGCGGCCGTGGGCCTCGAGCTTTTGGAGTCGCAGGAGTATTGCCTCTTCGCTCTCACGCTCGACGAGGGCCAAGAGTTCTTCGCGAGCGCGCGCCTCAGAGAGGTGTGCTGCACGCTCGAGAATCTTCGTACGCTCTTGAATAAGGTCCTCTGCTGCCTGCTTGACCTCCTCCGCCTCCTCCTCGCGCTCCTTGACCTCGTCCTCCTTGGCGTCGAGGTCGCGCTGCCGCGAGTCCAGAAACTCTTCGCGAGAGGCGAGCCGCTCCTCGCGCGCCACCACCTTCTCCTCACGCTCCTCAACGGGGGCGAGGCGCTCGGTCTCAAGGACGGCACTGCGGTACTCAGCATCGGCGACAATCTTGGCCGCGGCCTCCTTGGCCGCAAGCAGCTTTTGTTTAGTATCAAGCTCGACCGAACCGCGCCGTGCGAGGCCAATAAGGACGCGCAGCACGTAGCCGAACACGATGCCGCCCGCCCCCGAGAGCGCGAGCAGTATCAATATAATCTTGAGTGACATACGCCCATGTTGTTATCCGGCCTCCGCACATGCGGAGACGGCTTGGGTACTAAAGAGGGGAAGGGCAGTGGGTCAATCGTATCTCTCGCGCCGCGTGTCGGTACGCCTTCACCTTATCACAAACGCTCTCAAACGGCCCGCGCCTACGGCGCG
>DATEBU010000067.1:0-2601 GCA_036516675.1 Minisyncoccota bacterium | reverse complement strand
CGCGCGGTTCTTGCCGATGACCACGAGCACGCCTTGCAAGGTCGCATCTTTAGCGACACAGACTGCGCCTATATCCTTCTTTGATTCCATACCGCTCATGCCTTACCGGACTTCTCGTCTCCGCCCTCCGCCAGATAGCGGTGGATAGCTTCAGCGGCGAGGAAGTCCGCCATACTATTGATATCTACCGAGCGTTCGTCGCTCATGATGTAGGGGCGCGTCACGATGTCGTCTCCGCCATAGAGGAGCCCCTGCTCCATCACGATATCGCGCTTGTGCGCATAGATACCGCCGTTCCTCCAGTACACCGGGTCGAGCTTCTGTCGGGTGTTCTCACGCTCATGGAGCCCCTCGACATACTGTACGAGCCGACCGTCCTCCGTGAGCCGTTTCATTTTTGCGGGGTGGTAAGAGTTGACCTGGCGCACCGAGAGCACGGTATCGGTCTCTCCCTCCGCGAGGAGAGCGAGCGCCGCGTCAATATCCTCGGAGCGTACAAAGGGTGTGGTGAGCTGGAGCATGACCACATAGTCGAAGCGTCCGTGCTTCTCTTCCATCGCCTCTACCGCGTGCTGGATGGTCGGCAGAGAAGGCGAGTGGTCCTCGGCAAGCGAGGGCGGCCGCTCGACAAGCTCGACCTTCTCCCCACCCCACTCCCGCGCCACAGCGAGAATCTCCGGGTCTTCAGAAGAGACAGCAACGACCGTCACGCGCTCTGCTCCGAGGGCCGTCTGGAGCATGTGGGCGATGAGAGGCTTACCCACCAAGGGCTTAATGTTCTTGCGCGGCACGCTCTTAGACCCCCCGCGGGCGGGGATGACGGCGATGACACGGGGCTTTTTGGCTGACTTTTGGGCTGCACTCATGCGTTTTTATACAATACCATGAAATAGTGATTGTGCAAAATATATTAAGACAGGGCGGCCCGGAGTTTCTCGGCTATGAAGACGTCCGTCTTGATGCGAGACTCCTCGGTCATCCCGCCGATATGCGGCACGATGATGACGTTCGGGTGGGTAAGCGAGTAGGCCCAGAGCGGGTGTGTGTTCGGAATCTGCCCGGCGAACTCAATCTCGCCCGAGAGCACGTCGGTGCCGTAGCCCGCGAGCTGCCCCGCCTCGAGCGCCTTGATGAGCGCCGCTTCGTCTACGATGCGATCACGCGAAGTGTTGATGAGGTACGCGGAGGGCTTCATCTGGGCAAACGCTGCCGTGTCAAACATATGTTCGGTCAGGGGTGAGAGGTGCACGTGGATAGACACGACATCGCTCTCCCGCAGCAACTCCGCGAGCGATACTTTTTCGTACTCGGGGTGCGCACCGGCTCCGGCATTCGGGTCGCTGTAGAGCACACGCATCCCGAGCGCCGTTCCGTAGTGCGCGAGCATCCGGCCGAGGCGGCCGAGGCCGACGACCCCGAGTGTTCGCTCCGAGAGGTTGTGGCCACGGAAGTCCTCGCGCCGCCACTCCCCCCGCGCGACCGCCGCACTCGCCGCAGGCAACTGACGCGAGAGCATGAGCGCGAGCGCAAGGGCGAGCTCGGCGGTGCCCGTAATGGTATCGAGGAAGGCATCCTCGCCCTTGAGGCTCACTACTGGTACTCCCCGCTCTTTGGCATACGCGAGGTCGATGTGGTCGAGGCCCGTGGTCGCGGTGGCAACTATCTTGAGCTTGGCTCCTGCGTCGATCACGCGCGTGTTGATAGCGAGCCCCAAGCCGACGACCAAGATGTCGTAGTCGCCGATGATGCGCTCGAGCTCGTCCTGGGTGGGCGTCGCGTAGGTTACGGAGCCGAGGCCCTCAAGAATCGGTCGCGCTTCGGCCGAGTAGACCTCGCCGATGGTGTTGAGAATCTTATAGGTCATAGCCTTTCTTCTTGAGCTCTGCGAGCATGTACTCCGCCTTCACCCAATCGAGCGGGTAGTCGATGCCGATGTAGCGCTCGCGTGGCACGACATGCCCGACGATGGTGTCACCGTAGAGTCGACCACCCATGATAAGGTTGCGCCTCATCGCGTACACCGCCTCGCTCCGGCGATAGGCAGTAGGTAGGTCTTGGCGACGGGTGCCCTCGGGCTCCGCAATCGCATAAGGCAACACGCGGTCGCCCTCGAGCTTCTTCACCTTGGCGGGGTGTTCGCTGTTCTCCACCTCCACCAGGGAGACGGCGCTATCAGCACCCGTATCAATCAGCTTTTGCAGAGTCATATCTATGTCGTCGGGGGTGCGGAAGGGGGAGGTCGGCTGGAGGATGACGGTGTAGTCGAAGGGCTCGCCAAGCCGCTCCTCCATGAAGCGGAGTGCGTGCTGCATCACGGGCAGGTGCGGGGTGGAGTCTTGGGCGAGCTCTGCCGGGCGAATGAAGGGCACCTCGGCACCCGCCCCGCGAGCGACCTCGGCAATAGCCTCGTCATCAGTAGAAACGATGAGGTGCGTAATAAGGTTACTCTTCTGCGCCGCCTCGATCGTATAGACGATAAGGGGCTTACCCCCGAGCTCCTTGATGTTCTTGCCTGGGATGCCCTTAGAGCCGCCTCGCGCAGTGATAACCCCCAGTATCCTCGGTGTGGTTGCCATCTTTCGATGATACTTCACAGTCAAA
>DATEBU010000066.1:0-3099 GCA_036516675.1 Minisyncoccota bacterium | reverse complement strand
GGGAAGTCCATATTCATCTTGTAGCCCAAGGGCTTCAAGCACTCCTGATAAAACTTCTTAGACTTCTTATAATCGCGGACCATTATCCCTGTGTGTGCAATCATGCGAACACTATAGCACCGCATGCGCGAGCCAAGGTATAGTTGGGGATATGGAAGGCATCGGCTCACTCACGGCCGCTCCTGCGCTCGAACGCCCAGAGCTGTTAGCGAGCCCGGTGTCGCAGGCGCTCGGAGCGCTTGTGGGGGCTGGTGGCGTAGGGGTCGCCGAGATTGACCCTACGCTCTCGGACACCGCGGCATTTTGCGAGCATTACGGCATCGGCATGGAGCAGGCCGCTAACTGCATCGTGCTCAAGGCGAAGAATGGGGGGTACGCAGCGCTCGTCGTGCTCGGCTCCACCCGTGCAGACGTTAACGGAACTGCACGCCGTGAGGTCGGGGCGAGGGTCTCGTTCGCACCGATGGACGAGGCAGTTAAGGAAACAGGAATGGAGTATGGCGCCATCACGCCCATCGGCCTGCCTGCCGCTTGGCCCATCTTCATAGACAAAGCCGTCGCTGACTCTCCTCGTATCGTCATCGGCAGTGGACTGCGCGCCTCCAAACTCATCCTCCCCGGCACTCTCCTCGCCCCACTCCCCAACGCTCGTGTGATAGACGACTTGAGCATACATATTTGACAACTAGCGAAGTCAGACTTCGCTAGTTAGGCCCTGCGGATGATGAGGAAGGGGGTCATCTCGGAGTCTTGGCCGGCTGGATTGTCGGTGAGCACCTCGCGGACAAAGCGTTCTGAAACGGCACGTGAAGAACGCCCGAGCGAGAAGGAGCCGCGATAGTTGGCGTCCACAATGACGGTCTCGACGTTGAAGCGTTGCGCGATGCTCCGCGCGATCCCGTCTGGGTCAAGCGGAGCCTTCTTGGCCATGTCCTTGTACTCGGGGATGGTCCATGACATCGGGCAGTCTATAGACTTCGCCATCTTGCCAATCAGGTAGTAGAAGGCGCCGTGGATGCCGAGTGGCCGTGTGATGGCTGCGACGAGAGCGGCGAACGCCACGCGCGGTACCCCAGCCTCCTCGATAAGGAGCTGCATCGCCGGGGCAGTGCCGTGCCCCAAGCCGCGGAATTGCGGGGTGCCCGCGTAGTTGCGCACTTTGCTCGAGAGGAATCGGGCGAGCCAGGTCGTCTCAACCGTGTTGGTGGCGATGATGCGATTCTGACAGATGCAGACAATCTTCTCGGAGACGAAGAGAATATCGCCGCTCACCAGGTGCGGCGCGACGTACTCTTCGAGGAGTTCCATCAGCCCGTCAGCGGGCTTCACCAACCGTGTCTTCACGGGGAGGCGCAAATAGAGCGCGCCAAGTGCCTGCGCCTCTAACCTCTTCCCCGTATTTGCTACCAGTGCCCCGTCCATATGAAATGGAGTATAGCGTATCTTGGCAGTGTCTATTGTGATAGCATCGGCATACCTATGCAAAAGAAAGTCCCAGCCCCACCGGGCACAGTGGTGAAGCGTTCGTCGGCTGGGCTCGGCCTCTTCGCGGCCCGGCCCTACAAGAAGGGCGAGCGCGTTATTGAGTATGTCGGCCGTACTTTGAGCGAGAAAGAGGCGACGACGAGCAACAGCCTCTACCTCTTCCAGATATCAAAAGGGCGTACGATAGACGGCAAACCGGCCGTGAACCCGGCCGGCTACATCAATCACTCCTGCCGGCCCAATTGCGAGGTCTACATCTATGGCGGGCGTGTCTTTATCCGCACAAGCAGGAAGATTAAGTTGGGTACAGAGTTCTCCTATGACTACGGCGAGGAGTACTTCATCGAGCACATTAAGCCCTATGGCTGCCAGTGCCCTGCAACGAAGCACCTCTACGACAAGGAGGTGAAAAAGCGGAGGCGCTAGCGCTACGGGAGCGCACTCCAGAGGCCCGGGTCCTCGCCCCCGTCAATCTTGAAGATGGCAACACCTCGCACTCCGAGAGATTTGGCAAGCGCAACTTTATCCGCAATGGCCTTCGCATCGCTCCACCAGAGGATGTGGTAGCTGCCGTCGGTCCCCGGGATGGTTGCATTGCCAGAATAGGTAGTGGTGGGGGTGGCGAGGCCTGTGCCGCTTGTGGTGGCGAGGGTGTTACCGACGGAGGCTGCCGCCTTGGTCGCAGCGCTCACCGCGCTCGGATTGTAGATGAAGGAGAGCTCGCCTGCGACGTTGCGTGAGGGCGTGGCCCCAATGGCAGCGGCGAGTGCGGTAGCGTAACGCGGGTTGAAGGCCCATTGCATATCGAAGCGGAAGCCGGAGATAGCGAGTGGAGTCACCTTCCACTCGTAGCCGTAGGTGGCGATACCAATCTGGAGCTTCTTCTTGGGAATCGTCTGCGCGGTGAGGTTCACGACCTTCTTAATCCACGCAGGGTCAGAGACGGGGATGTAGGGGCCGGCAGCTTCGCTCCCGGCCTTGTTGAGCCGTGCGTCCACGGTCTGCTGGTCGTAGGTCATGAGCTGCACGCGGTCGCAGTATTTATTTATTTCGACGTAGTCGTTAGCGTACTGGCCCGCCTCCGGGGGCGGGGGCGTATCGCCGTAGCGGTCGGCCAGCGGTATGCGTGTTTCTATCGAGCAGTAGACCAGCTTCTGCCCCACACGCTGATAGAGTCCTTTAAGAAAGAGGGAGAAGTACTCCTTTGTCTCCGCTCGTTTGCCCTCAAAGTCAATATTGATACCGTCGAACCCATTGGTCGTTACGAGCGCGACAATCCGATCTTCGAGCGCGACGCGACTCGCCTGATTTGAGAGGATGGTGTGGATGGCCGCACCGTTGCTCCACATGACGGTGGGGATGACCTTGACCTTGGCTGCTCTCGCGGCAGCCACCAGAGTAGCCGACGTGGTGGACATGGGTGCATCGAGACCGAAGGCGTCGTGTAAGGTTCCGTCGTTTTGCACAATATAGCCGAAGGGCATGATAGCGGTGAAGGACGGGAGGTGGGGCAGAATGTCGGCGGTGCCAGCCGCCGCTCGCCAGTAGGGAATCCAACCGATGACCTCGAGGGCGGAGAGGGCGAGTGCCGCGCGAGTGGCCGGACCCACCGTG
>DATEBU010000065.1:0-3470 GCA_036516675.1 Minisyncoccota bacterium | reverse complement strand
ATCAGTGTCTCCTGCCGCTCGTTGGTCTCCTCGAGCTCGCGGGCGAGCCGCTCGATATCCTCGCGTTGCTCCACCTCTCGTTTGACACTGCGGATGAGCAATACGCCAAGAACAATCACTAGAGCGAGGGTTCCGGCGAGGACATACCGCGCAGTGTCTACAGTCCGGACGAATAGAGCCGCAAATATACTCGCCGCGAGTGCGCCGACAAGCACTTGTGCACCGAGTACGCGCATATTGAACGCACGGTACCGAACAATAAGGTAGGCAATGGTAGCGAGAAAGGCCACCATTCCAAGAGGTCCGAAGAGGTTTATATCGTAGAGCAAGGTCGCGTCACCGAAAGCGTTTGATAAGATATAAATCCCAAAAAATAGGACGATGCCGATACCCAGCGTCACGGCCTGCCAATACTCATGCCTATCTTGCATTCGTCGACTTGCTCGCGCGCACAAGAAGAAAGCTGTAGCGAGCGCAACGGTTTCTACGGCGTAGGTATAGGGTCGCAAAAGACCCTGAATACTCTCGCAGTTCACGAGATCAAACGCACTTAGATTAAATTGCGTGGGAGCAAAAATGAACACGGGAAGCAGAGGGAGCAAGGTAACCCATTGCCATTTAGATGGCATGTCTTTCCCCTTAAGGAACGCGTAGGTAAAGTAAATGAGAAGGAACGCGAGGAGGGCGTGGAAGACGCTAATGATTTGCCACGCAAAATGGACCATCGCAGCTGAAGTAGCGATCCAGAGGAACAGCTCACCGGCGGTGATAAGCGAAAATAGGATAGTAATCCATAAGAAGAGGCGGCCAGCGAGAGATGCCCGACTAACGATGAGAACGGATAGACCGAAGAGAAGTGCAACGACTATAATTGGCAGATAGGAGTAATACAAAAATGGTGGAGCAATCGAGGGGTCCAACAACCCCAAAACCGTTGGTACAGAATCAGGGCAAACTAACCCTACTCCACCGAGATCCGCAAACGTCTGAAGAGTGTCCATACCCTTATCGCAAAGATTCGTCCTGTAGTACCGGCACCGAACCCTTATATAAGGTCACGTAGTAGCACGCGCCAATCGAAGTGAGAGCACATATGATTAGCACGATAAGGGGTAGGAATGAATTTGCGGACTTCATATCAAGAATGGTAAGCGACTCTCCTATGCATGTAAATGCCGATTGTGCATGCTCTCTCGCACTATGTCCAAGACCTGCGGTGGGTAGCTCATCCAGAAGTGATAGCTCTCAAATGACGTGGGGAATATGGGTACGATGATCGGCGGATAACCAAACTGCTCCTCCACGAAGCGACACGCGGGCCGTAAGACTTCCTTCACGAACGTGACTTCGTGCTCGTCGTCCAGGTTGTAATTTTCAAAGAAGACCCCGTGTACGACAAACAGCGACAAGAGCTGCTTGTAGTGTTCAAGTAGATTGCCGCGATGGTGCCGGTCAACCCACTCGGCGTCGTCTGGTGTCTCTATCGCTCGCACATGGAGTTCGGAGAATAGTCGAGTATGGAAATCAATCAAGTTCTCTCCCCATACCGTCTCAATGTCACAGAACGGCTTGCCATCCGCCTTATTAAAGTCCACGACCGTGAGATTGTGGTAGTGCTCATGCAGCCCACCGTCCTTCTGAGTAACCCGTCGGCACACCGGCAGCTTGCAGAGCGCTCTCTTAATCTCGTTTTGCGACACGAAAAGGCCTTTTGAATCTTCTGTAACGACAATCTTTAAGCCAAGTTCTCTAATCAGATGAATAAATCGCAGTGTCTCGAAATTAGGGGTCACGATGTGCCTGGCAAGGTAGAGGATGGGGCCGTCCGCAAAGTAATCAGGAATATCGCCTTGCAAGAATTCCTCGACTTTCTTTTGGAGTCGCGGGTCTTGTCGACGCCGCCCCAACTCACGTATCGCATCAAATGGAGCTGAAATTAAATCAGAGGGATCACCTGTTCTGTCTCTCCATGGGAGCAGCGCGGAGAGAGATCTCGAGACGGTACGTAATAGTATGGAGGGTTGGCGAGTCCTAGAGAGGACGCTCATATATCTGACAGTAGCACACAAAGCGAACCGGCGGCCATGCGTGTGCATTGCCGCCGGTCAGGCGAGACTAAACAGATTAGTAAGGCGGGAGACGAGCGGTGAGAGCCAACTTTTGAACGCCTCAATAGCACCGAGGATGAGGAGCCCCCACCACACATTGGCGACCACGGTGCTCGCCCAGAAGATCTTCCAATCTCGGGCGGTCATAGTGTG
Source organism: Minisyncoccota bacterium (assembly GCA_036516675.1). Taxonomy (GTDB): domain Bacteria; phylum Patescibacteriota; class Minisyncoccia; order Phycocordibacterales; family Phycocordibacteraceae; genus C7867-001. Next base: position 1,209 of record DATEBU010000065.1, on the reverse strand, counting down.
GTTCCCGCTTCCCTGTCTCATGTAGACAGTGGTGATGAACGGGTCATACCGCAACGAGAGTAGCAGGAAAGTTACGAGGTCACCTCTCCGAGCGACCCACTGCAAGAATCGCCCTGCCCTGCTTCTCGCCGGCCCGTCTCGGACCAACTTGATCGTCTCGATACCGAGCCAATCTTGCTGCGTGACGTCGTAGAACCACAACGTCCCAAGACAGAGCGTAACCGCTCCGAGTATCGCGTACAGCCATCCGATGGGGCCGAATGCCACCATAAGATAGGGGTATACGATGAAGTCGTAGCCGTATACCATCGCAGCGTTACCTGTCAGGCCGAGGGCTAAAATACCGATTCGCTTCCACAAGCGAATCGGTTGATTCGCTTCGAGTGCCATCTGGCACCTCCTTTTTGGCTCAACTAGGGACCAGGCATCCGGAACCACTCCGAATACCCTCTATTTGCACTAGAGCACATCCGTAAGAATAGCGCAAGTTTTTGGCCAACCTCTAACCTTCGCCCCTGATGTGGAGAACAAGGCGCTTGCTACGTGCCCAAATCCAGCAATACCTCCCCTCCCTCGGAGAAGGGCTCCAGACACTCCTGCTTAATCGCATTGTGCTCTTGATTGATTGGCACACTTGGATCTCCCGGCCGTGGAGGTCCTCGCGGAGCTGCGGGCTGTGCGTACCAGGAATATTGTTGAGTTGGTTGCCATCATCTTCGCCACGGCAATGATCTTCGGCTACCTGGTGACGCGCTTCGCGCTCGCCCCGGCCCGTAACGCGCTTGCGGTCCAGAAACGCTTCATCGGCGATATCGCGCACGAGCTGCGCACCCCGCTCTCGGTGATACGCACCAATACCGAAGTGCGTCTCTTCGATGCCGAGGTCTCGCGCGAGGCGCGCGAGGTGCATGAGTCCAACCTTGAAGAGTTGGACCGTATCTCAAGCCTCATCAACAACCTGCTCACCCTGAATGCCTTCTTGCGGCCCGAGCAGATGCCCTTTGGCAATGTGAAGCTAAGCAAGGTGGCGCGTCGGGCGCTTGACCGCTTCGACGACTTGGCGCATCAGCGCCACGTGCATACCAAGCTCTCGGCTCCTCGTGCCCGTCCCGCCTGGGGGAACGAGGCAGCCATCGAGCAGATCCTGATGAATCTCGTCAAGAACGCAATCCAGCACACCGAGGACGGCGAGGTGCGCGTCTCGATAGG
>DATEBU010000064.1:0-2552 GCA_036516675.1 Minisyncoccota bacterium | reverse complement strand
CCCGAGGCGGCAAGTATGCAACCCCTTCCCCCTTGACGGGGGAAGGTTGGGATGGGGGTGAAGTGTGTCCAGCGACGAGAACTCAACCCTCTCACCCCCACCCTAGCCTGGATTTCCACGGAGCGGAATTCCGCTAAGAATTTGCTGCTTCGATCGGCAAATTGGCATTGCGCGTCAGGCGAGCATTCGGAGGGTTAAGCCATTCCACCAGGGCACCTTCACCGGCGAGTCTAGCATGCCGGAGTCGATGATGATGGGGAGGTGGGCGCGACGGTGGAAGCGCACCATGACTTCAAGGTCCCCACGGTGACGGTTGCGGGCATGTCGATCAGGTCGCGGAAGATGTGGCCTGCCTGGGCGTCAGCGTAGCCGCGCATTTTCTTGGCCAACTGCCGGTACAGCCCGCTGGCGATGACCAGGAGCGCCATGTCGAAGTCCACTTTGATGCCGACTGCCGAGGAGAGCGCGTTCATGTGGAAGAAGCGAACCGCGTCGGACAGAGCGTTCTCGATGAGCATCCGCTTTGCGTAGCGGGTGATGAGGTTCTTGGCGCTTTTCCGGTCGTTGGTCAGCAAGATGGTTGGTTCCTCGTGTCCGAGGTCCTTGATGAACATCTCACGGAAGTTGCGCTTTTCGATCTGCACGGTTCGCTCGTAGACCTTTGGGAAGCGGTACTTACGAGTGGGCACATCGAGTTCGACCTCCCGAAACGCCGAGGCGGGCAAGAGAGCAAACTCCTTCTTGAGCGAGGGCGAGCGCGCCCGCAGAGTCATAAAGGTGATGTCCATCTTGTCGAGACGTGCCAGATTGGCCAGCGTCGTGAGCTTGGAATCGAAGACAAGGTGGCGCGGGAGCGCACGATGGACGCGCTTCCAGAAAGCGATGAACTTGAAGATCTCCTCGGACTCCTCCCCTTTGCGCAGGTCGGCGTTGGAGTAGCAGAAGGCGCGACCGTCAAGATCTTGGGCGAGGAAGGTGAGCACGCTCTTCTGGCGCCGGCTGCGCATCGCGACGAAGTGGCACTGCACGAGCGGGTGCTCGCCGTAGTAGGGGATGGAGTGGAAGTCGAGGTTGAAGGACTCGCCTTTTAGGAACCCGTCGCCGTCGATCTGCTGGTGGTAGGCCGCTTGGAGGTCGACGATCTGCTGGTGACCCACGCGAGAGGAGTATTCGCACAGGAAGCTGCGCTTGGGGATGACGTTGAGACCCGCGAGAAGGCTCAGCCCCTCGTCGGCGACATGGGGCATCACGTGACTGCGGTGTTCGATGGACCAGAGCTTGAGGGCCAACATCGAGCGCAGTGCATGGCTGGCGGGGATCATCTTCGAGCCGGGGAGCGCTGCCGACTTGGCGAGCCCGTCCAGAGCGAGAGCCACCAAGCCTGGAACAAACAGGAACAGGCCGCCGCACGCTGTCTCGAAGCGGCGCGGGGCGAGCGACAGTTGGCGCACGTCGGCGGTGGCCTCGAGGGTGGGGCGAGCTCGGTCGGGACGTTCCTCGTCGAGCCGGCGCGGCAAGGGGGCGAACCCTTCGGCCTTGAGAACCTCGCGCACGGCGGTGGGGCTGAGGCCAAGGTCGCGAGACTTGAGGGCCTCGCTGATCTCGTAGACGGAGTGGTTGCGCTTGCGCAGCTCGACGACCAGGTCGCGAGCCGCTGACTTCTTCGGTTGGGAGCGCGGGCCCGGTTGGGGCGTGACGAAGAAGCAAGGCGTCGGCTCCCGGCGAAATCGATGGCACATCACCTGGAACGAGCCAGGGGTGTAGCCGAAAGCGCGGGCTGCCTCCGCTGACGGGAGTTCTTCAGCGAAGTAGGCTCGGAGGGCCTCGTACTGCCGCTGTTTTGGGGAGCTGGGCTCAAGGAAGAAGCGCTTGCACGTGCTTATGCTCTTTGGTGTTCCGATAGACATATCAGGACAATACTCCTAATAAGACTAATCGTCAAGCCCAATGCACAGGTCCGAACAGCTGCTACCGCTATCCAGCTCTGTTGCCCTATAAAGCTACCGGGTTCCGTCTGCGCGCCCCGCGAACGATCAGACAAGCGAACGAGCCACACCTTACGCATGATGGATGTCCAGACTATGCGATCAGCGCACCATATGCACTCAGTACCAGGTTGGAATCAGTTCGGGCTTGGGTCGGCAGCGAAGGCCGGACGATCGGGCGCTCGCCGACCCGAACTACGAGGGAACGGCGGCTGCCGACACTGCACTCGGCCCACGCTTCAACCGCGTCGGCGAGAAGCCCAACCGGAGGCCGATCCCGGTCAGTTCTTAGGGGAATTCCGCTCCGTGGAAATCCAGGCTAGCCGGGCCATCGGCTTCGAGGCGCAGCACGCGCTGTATGCGGTGATGCGCGAGCTTGCTTCGGCCAAGTAATCGGCAGAAACGCGCTCCGATCGCGCTTACTCGGATGAGATTCCATTCGTCAAGCCCGTTTACTTCATCGCTCGCCAAAGCGTAAAATCCTGCTCGAGGTGCCTATGACACGACAATTTGACGTTGTGGTTGAGCGTGATTCCGAAGGCTATTATGTGGCCTCGGTCCCGGCTC
>DATEBU010000063.1:0-4122 GCA_036516675.1 Minisyncoccota bacterium | reverse complement strand
CCGGCTCCCTCCGATTCATAGCTCAATATCTTCTTAGCCCGCACCAGCGCGTACTGGAGGTATGGGCCGGAGTCGCCCTCTAAGGAGAGCGACTTCTCGGGGTCGAAGATGATATCAGAGCCGGGCGCCTGCCGCAAAATCATGTATTTAATAGCCCCGATAGCTACCTGCTCGGCGACAAGCGGGTCAGCGTTCTTCTCGCTCGCCTTCTCTATCACCTCTTTGATGAGCCCTGCGGCCGTTATGACATTGCCCTCTCTCGAACTCATCTTGCCCGAAGTGAGGCGTAAGAATCCTGTGCCAATCTGCTCCGTCTTGGCCGCAACTTTCGGCGCGAGCTTGGCGAGCGCCGCGAAGACCGTCTTGAATCGTCCGTTCTGCTCATTGCCGGTGATAATGATGATGCGGTCAGAGGGCCATCGCTCCTCGCGCAGGAACGCGAGCCCCATATCCTTCGCCTCGTACGTCGGGGTACCGTGCGACGTGATGAATACCATCGTGTGCACACGCTTTCCTTCTTCTTCCGCCTCGCCGTCGTAGATGACGGCGCCGTCACTCTCTTTGAATATTCCTCGTTCGAGCCCGTCGCGCACGATACGTGCACCACTCTCGGCCACATCGCTGTCGAAGAATTCGTAATCGAAATGGGAGCCGAGCAATTGCCATATACGACGGAACTCCTCCATCGAAATCTCTCGACCCCGCGTCCAGAGACTCACGAGCCCGGGGTCCTTGGCGTAGATAGACTGATTGAGCGCGTCTATCTCCTCCTTCGCGACGGGATCTGCCTCATATGCCTGCGCACCCTCAACATAGGCTTCACCTATCTCGCGCGCATCACTAGGGTCGACACCATTCTTGCGCAACGCCCAAAGAGCCTTGGCGACGTTCGGTCCGACATCCCCACCGAACGTATCTCGCGCAACGGTAGCGCCTTCATTCTCAATAAGCCGCGACATCGCCTCGCCCACCACGGTGCCGATCAAGTGCCCCACATGCATCTCCTTGAACGCATTCGGGTTGCTGTACTCCACCATCACGCGCTCGGGCGAACCGCCCGAAGGGGCGGTTTTAGCCCCCCAGTCTTCTCCTTTTGCAGCGGCTTCTGCGACACTCGCCACCACCTCCCCCGCCGAGAGCGTGATGTTGATGAACCCGGGCCCCGCAATCTCGACTCGGCTCGCAGACTCGCCGAGATCCTCCCCAATCTTCACTGCAAGCTCTTCTGCAAGTTCGCGCGGATTCTTGCCCACCACCTTCGCCGCAACCATCGCCGCGTTTGTCGCATAATCCCCATGCGCTATCTCCGTGGGCCGCTCCACCACAAACGCCACATCATGATGCGGTGCGCCCACCGCCTCAAGCGCTTTCTCTACCGCCCCCCGTATCCGCTCCTCCGTAATCATGCTTTAAACAAAGTCGTAAGACGGCCTGTCGCAAAGTAGCGCACCGTACGTCCGGACCTCCGCTTCTCTAAGAAACCCAACTCAACCAAGCGCTTAATATCATTGGCTGCAGTCGGGCCACTAACGCCATTAATCTGCTGATGGGAGTGGGTAGAGATAAATTCCTCAGGGTTAGTGTGAAAATATTGAAGCACGCGCACTTGACGAGTGTTGAGGTTATGCCGATCGATTAGATTGGTGCGCAAGGCAGTATGTTCCTTAGATTTTCTTGCAACATCGTCATCAATCCCGGCACGAAGACGACCCGCGTCTCTTGCATCGTCAAGAGTCCCTTCTGTTAGAGTTTCATGCATTCGCACTTGGTTCGTCTAGTTTAAAATACATACAATTACTTAAATTTAATGCAATTTAAGCTATTTTTAAGTAATTTGCAAGGGTAGGTGTGGATAAGGATGAATGACTAAAATTTAAGCTATTTTAAGTAATATTTAAGTAATCTATGCAGAGATAAAGGACTCAGGGATGGGGTGCGAGAGGGCCAGCGATTTGATGGCACCGCGGACTTCGCCCACGGATGCGAGAGTCTGGAGCACTTGGAGCATGAGGGTGGCGACTTGGGCACAATCGGCGGCATTGAAGCCGCGGGTGGTCATGGCGGGGGTGCCAAAGCGGATGCCGGAGGGGTCGAAGGGCTTGCGGGTGTCGCCCGCTATCGCGTTCTTGTTGAGCGTCACGCCTATCTGGTCGAGCCGCTCCTCTGCCTCCTTGCCTCCTACGCCAAGAGAGCCGAAGACGTCGGCGAGGATGAGATGATTGTCGGTGCCGCCGGCCATCAGCCGCACGCCGCCCGCTTTGAATACCTCCGCCATCGCCCTCGCGTTCTCCACGACCTGCTTCGCGTAGACTTTGAAGGAGGGCTGCGCCGCCTCATGGAGCGCCACGGCCTTGGCGGCTATCTGATGCATGTGCGGGCCGCCCTGGAAGCCGGGAAAGACGGCCCGGTCAATCAAGGTCGGCAGGTTCTCTACCGTCTTCTCGGGCGCTTTGAGTGGGCTCGAGACGATACCTTTGGAAAGGATCATCCCGCCCCGCGGGCCGCGCAGCGTCTTGTGCGTGGTGGTGGTCATGATGTCGAAGCCGTAGTCGAAGGGATTTTTGGCCGCCCCACCGGCAATCAGGCCGGCTATGTGGGCGACGTCCGCCATCGCGACGGCGCCTACTGAGTGCGCGATGTCCGCAATCTTCGCCCAGTCGAGCTCGCGCGAGTAGCCAGAGAAGCCGCCGAGCACAACCTTGGGCCTCTCGCGCTTCGCGGTGGCGGCGAGCTCGTCGTAGTCTATCTCCCCAGTGTCCGGGTCCTTCATCCCGTAGCGCACAAAGCGATAGAGTTTGGCCATGTAGGTGACCGGTGAGCCATGCGTCAGGTGCCCGCCGTGGGCAAGGTCCATGCCCAAGACCGTGTCGCCCGGCTCAAGCCAGGCGAAGTAGGCGGCGATATTTGCGTTCGCCCCACCCAAGGGCTGGACGTTCGCATGGTCCGCGCCAAACAGCGCCTTGGCCCGGTCGATGGCCAATTGCTCAATTTCGTCCGTGAACTCCTGCCCCCCGTAGTAGCGCTTGCCGGGATACCCTTCTGAATATTTATTGGTGAAGCATGAGGCCATCGCCTCTTTGACCGCCCGACTCACGTAGTTCTCGCTTGGGATAAGCTCGAGCCCCTCGGCCTGCCGCTTCTCCTCTCCTGCGAGAATCGCAGCCACCTCCTCATCCTCTTTATCTATGAACAGGCAGTTATATCCCTTTGTCATCGGTAAATCTTGGCACGAAAATGCGGTGGTGACCAGCTACCTAAGCCGGGAGGCCGGGAATGACTCGGCTTGATATACTGTGATTAATCCATGAGCGACATCACCCTGACTGGCACGCGCTCCTTGAGGGCCACCGAGGATATGCTCCGGCACATTGAGTTCCGCGGTATCTATGACGCGCATGACAAGCCGATCCATCCGTATAAGAACGCGCGATTCTCTATCACCACCGTCTACCCGCAGGCCTCCCCGGGAGGCTCGCCCGAGATACAAATCGGCCGCAGGCGGGAACCCTTGTTCACTCCGCAACCGACCATCTATGAAAATCAGACGAAGATTCTTGAAGAGGTTGATGCGTTCTTGCTTGAGAACGACCTGAAGATGAGCGCCCTTCGCGGCGTAGTCGAATATGCCTGGAAGGGCCGAGGTAATTTCCACATCCTGCCGCCAGTGGTCGAGAAGCACACGTTCTTTCTGAAAGACGGGTATCTCGATCTACCCCGATTCTTGCGCCGCTTCAAGGGTCTCCATGTGCGAGATGCACGTGGGCGTTTGCACGCCTTGAGTAATCGCTACCTCCGCTCCTTCTATATAGACGAGGTGAGTAAGGTGGAGCATCTTGATATCTTCAACTCCAACGTGCCGATACTGAATTACGGCCTCGGGCAGAATGGTGAGTTCACCTTCTACATCGTCTGCGACGGCGCGCACCGGCTCGACCTTGTTCTCGAGAAGGTTAAGCAGCCGATGAACGTTCTCCTCGTCGAGCACGCCACGTCCGGCAAGCACCTCTACCCCTACTACGCATTCCCCGTCCCCTTCCGCCCCTCCCTCCGGCTCTCGAGCAAGCTCTCAGAGAAGATGTACCACCGGCTCGAGCGCGACAAGATTCACCTGCTGAACGACTT
>DATEBU010000062.1:0-2052 GCA_036516675.1 Minisyncoccota bacterium | reverse complement strand
TGAGGCCCGCGCGCGGCGTTCCACTTTGAAAAAAAAGTGTGTCGCCACTACCGCGCCACTTCCTTCTCGACCCTCAAGAGCTCGACAGTGAAGACGAGTGCGGAATTGCCGGGGATGGGTCCGTAATCCTGACTGCCATAGCCAAGCTCAGGTGGAACAACAAGCTTCCTCTTGCCACCAACCTTCATCCCCACAATGCCCTGGTCCCAGCCCTTAATCACCGCTCCCGTCCCAAGCACGAAGGGGAACCCGGTTGAGCCATGGTTGGCCGAGGCATCGAAAACGGTACCGTCGGTAAAGGAGCCGACATAATTGACGGTTACCCTATCGCCAGCGGCGGCTACGGCGCCAGTGCCGACTACTTCGTCTTGTATTTGAAGCTGTCCGTTATTTTCTGTAGGCATAATAGTAGGGGTGGTTTGGTTTTGACCAACGACAGCACTGCCCATATCGGTTGCGGCTGGTTGGCTGGTGTCTCCTGATATCGAGAAGGGCGAGAGCCCGGGGAAAACGAAAAATATCCCGATAGCAACAACGGCGAGCGCCACAGCGATACCGGTCTGGGTGGATTTCATAGATTACAGGATTATACAGACTAATTACGATGCACAGGCATCATAGCATGCAGGCGCCTCTTCTCCTCTCGTTCGTCTTGGACGATTTTTGTGTGGCATACAGCTAGTGCGAGAGGTAGCGCTCTCTAATCATGGTCTCTACGGTAGCACGGTCGCGGCCATAGGTGAGCGAGGAGAGCTGAATAAGGTCCTCGACCTGGCTGTGGTGGAGCTCGGGTAGGTCGGGGGTGCGCAGGTCAAAGGGCTTCTGTGGTACGCCTGCGGCGAGAATCTTTACATAGGCGTTCCTGTTCTCGATGTTGACGAAGTCGAGCGCGCTGAAGACGGGCGCGAACTGCTTGGCGAAGAACTCGCCGTCCTCCTCTCCGACGCGGAAGACGGCCATATTGCCCACATTACCGAAGACGGCATCGCGGGTAGCCTCCTCTATCTGGGCAAGGAATTGGTGAGCCACCGTGAGCGCGAGCTTATACTTGCGCGCCTCCGAGAGAATGCCAGGGATGGAGTCGGTGGTAACGTTTTGGAATTCGTCTATGTAGAGGTAGAAGGGAGGGAGCGCGGCCGCGGCCGCCGGCTGGCGGATGTCGGCCCGACCGAGCGCCGCCATGAAGAGCTTGCCCACGATGATAAGCCCAAGCAGGTTCGCATTGCGCTCTCCCAAACGCCCTTTTGAGAGATTCACAAGAAGAATCTTCTTGGTATCCATCACTTCGCGGAATTTGAAGGAGGACTGCTGCTGCCCGACGATGGGGCGAATGAAGTCGTTGGCGGTGAAATCATCAAACTTGTTGGTGATGTAGGGCACGATGTTCTCAAGCGCAGACTCTCCACCGGCCTTAGTCGCTATCTCGCGCCAGAACTGCGCCACCACCGGGTTGGCGCACTTGGCAAGCTTCTCCTCGCGGAAGGCGCTGTTGGCCAAGACGCGCGCGATGTCGAGAATGGTCGAGCCGCTCCCCGGGTCCTCCATCACGAGCAGCGTAGCGTTACGAAAGTATTGCTCGAAGGCTGGGCCCATGCTCTCGGGCACGTCGCCGTAGAGACGATGGAAGATGGCGAGCAGCTCATTGACGATAAACGTCTTCTGCTCAGGCCGCGAGGCGTCATACTCGAGAAAGTTGAGAGCGAAGGGGCGCGAGAGATCTGCCGGGTCGAAATAAATAACATCTTCGTAGCGCTCGGGCGGGATAGCGGCAAGAATGTCTACAATGTCGGAACCATGCGGATCTATAAAGCAGCATCCTTCGCCACGCTTGATGTCCTCAATAATCAGGCTCTTCATAAGCCCGGTCTTGCCGGTGCCTGTCTGGCCGATGATGTAGAGGTGTCGAAGCCTGTCTTCGGGAGCAAGACGAATGGGCGTGATGTTGCCGCGATAGGTATTGGTACCGAGGAGCGCGCCCTCTGTAGAGAGGGAGAGTGGGGCCGCGGCATGCGTGAAGCGGGCCTGCTTCAAGTGCGGCGAAGACGAGAGCCC
>DATEBU010000061.1:0-5164 GCA_036516675.1 Minisyncoccota bacterium | reverse complement strand
GCCCGCGCGGCCTGCGCGATGCCGCTCGCGAGCTTCTTGCGGGCCTCTTCTGCAAATAGAATCTGTTTTGCCATAATAGATTATGATTATCGCTTGACGAGACTGATGTCGGACTCCGAGAGCACGTAGTGCTCCTCGCCGTCAATCTTCAACGGCTCGTCCCACGGCTTCTTGAATAGGATGGCGTCGCCTACTTTGACCTCCATCGGGAGGCGCTTACCGCCCTCTCCCATCTTGCCGGGACCTACGGCGACCACCTCACCTTGCATCAGTTTCTCCTTGTCTACCGACTCCGGGATGATGATGCCTGAAGCTAGCTTCTTCTCCCCGCCCTTTTCTGCCGGCTTGACCAACACACGGTCGCCAAGGGGCGTGAATGCCAATTTCTTAGCCATAGTTATCGCGTTTATTAAAACTGGTAATCGCACCTGGTGAGGGGAGTATAGAGAACATCCCTCACCAATGCAACAAAGCCGCTTATGCCAGAGTGGGACCGAGAAATATAAAGCTCATTAGAGCTGCCAAACCAAGAGCAGTAGTTCACCCTCTGCACTTATCTCACGCGACCGCGTATTTTAAGTGCGACTAGTCGTAGATGGAGTGGGTGCCGATATCGAGGAAGAGTGCGGCGTTGGCAGGGAGGAAAAGAAACTTGATGCGGTACTTCTGGTTTATCGAGAAAGCCCAGGTATCTTTGTCTTTTCCATGCAATTTGTGCGTATCAAGGCTGGAGTGGAAGGGCTGCTGCTTGAACAAGGCTTCTTTCGTATCGGCAAGCGCGAGCAGCTTTGCGGGTAAGCGAGCGGTTGATTTGAGGAACCGATCGGAGTACTCAACGCGCATGGCGCTTGCGGTGCGCACGCACGGCGGCCGAGATGGATGTGGCGGTATGCGTGCGCCCCGCTGCGTACTCGCGCAGACCCTCCTCGACGAGCTTGTCGAGGTCGGTGGCGGCCTTGCCGTTCAAGTAAACATCGGGAATAGCGGCGGCCTTGAGGAGACGCTGATACTCCTTGACCGGCAGTACAACCACACCCCGCTCCTTCGCAACTTTTGCCCTCGAGATAGCTATCGTGCTCATGCGAGCATTGTACCATATCGCGTGTCCCCAGTTGCAGTGCTCGGTGGGCGGGTGTAAGGTAGGAAACACAGATGGAGGCACTCGTATCGGCCCTGCCGTACGCGGAAATCATCCTCGCAATACTCCTCATTGGCGGCATCGTGCTGCAGCAGCGCGGCGCATCCTTAGGTGGAGCGTTCGGAGGCGATAATTTCGCGTCAACATTCTACAAGCGCCGTGGCGCGGAGAAATTCCTATTCAACGCGACTATTGGCGTCGCGATACTCCTCGTATGTGCGGCCGTCGTGAACTTTCTTCTGTCAGGGCTGTGAAGGTAGCGCCGAACCGCTGGGCGAGTGAGCTTGCGAAGGAGCGCAGGGTCGGCGCTTTCGAGACACTCGGTGGACGCCTGCAGGCGTTCTCGCCAGGCGATCGGCTTATCTTCTACATTCTCGCGGGCGTCTTCGCGTTCGCCACACTGCTTGGCCTCTACACCATTGAGCAGTCCTTACTCGTCACTATACCGACCTACGGTGGCACCCTAGTTGAGGGCGAGATTGGGAGTCCACGCTTCATTAACCCCCTACTGGCGATTAGTGATGCAGACCGCGACCTCATCGCGCTCACCTACGCTGGTCTTATGGGCCTCGACGGGAGCGGGCACCTCGTGCCCGTCCTAGCCGAGAGCTATGAAGTCTCGCCCGATGGTAAGGTCTACACCTTCTACTTGCGCGAGTCTGCCAAATTCTCTGACGGTACGCCAGTGACAGCCGAGGATGTTGTGTTCACCGTAATGCGTGCACAAGATCCGGGCCTCAAGAGCCCAGAATACGCAGACTGGTCGGGCATCTCGGTCACCGCACTCGACCCGAAGACGGTGCGCTTTTCTCTCGCCAAGCCATATGCGCCCTTCCTCGAGCTGGCGGCACTCGGCATATTGCCCGCCCATCTGTGGTCGGGAATCTCAAACGAGGCCTTTCCCTTCTCGACTCTTGAGACCGCGCCAGTGGGGGCAGGACCATTCAAAGTGGTGAGTATCTCGCGAGACGCTACGGGGCTCGTCCAGAGCCTCACCCTTGCACAGAACCGACACTACGCGCTTGGCCGACCGTACCTTGATAGTATCCGGATGAATTTCTACGCCGGGGCCGACGATCTCGCGCGTGCACTCGCGGGAGGCGCCATCGAGAGCGCCTATGGGGCCGTCTTGCCCTCTGAGAGCAGTCGAGGTCGGACTATCACTGAGCCTTATGCGCGGGTCTTCGGGGTATTCTTCAATCAGCACACGAATCCGGTCTACGCTCGCAAAGAGGTGACCAAGGCGCTCTCGCTTGCCGTTGACCGAAGGGCACTCGTCACCGAGACGCTCGGCGGCTATGCCACAGCGATCATAGGTCCGGTCCCACCGGGAAGTGGTGTCCGGGCGACGCCCGTGCCAGCTGTGTCAGAGCCCACCCGCGAGGCCGCCACGGTGCTCGAGGACGCCGGATGGGACTACGACGGAAACGCACGCATCTGGAAGAACGCCTCGGCAAAGCTCTCGTTCGAGAGCGTAACCATCCGCACCTCGAACGTCCCTGAATTACGAAGTGTCGCACGCGCCGTAGCAGACAACTGGGAGAGGCTTGGTCTTTCAATCGCTATCGAGCTCTACGAGCCGGGCGACCTTTCGCAGAATGTTATCCGACCACGCAAGTACGATGCGCTCCTCTATGGAGAAGTGATTGGACGCGACCAGGACCTCTACGCCTTCTGGCATTCACAGGAGCGCAACGATCCAGGATTGAATATTGCCCTCTATGCGAACAAGACGGTGGACGGTCTCCTCGAAGAGGCGCGTACGAATCCAGATCCAAATGTACGCACGGCCGACTTACAAAAGATTGAGGATAGTATTGCGAGCGAGTACCCGGCCGCCTTCCTCTACGCGCCAGACTTCGTCTATACGGTACCGCGGGGCCTAGAGGGGGTTGCATTTCCCCAAATCACAACACCCTCAGACCGATTCGCCACCGTGGCGTCCTGGTACCGCCGTACCGACGCCGTCTGGCCCTTTTTCGTACCGAGCAAGTGACCTATCGCCTGCTCCTGAGCTTCTTGTTTTCACCACTACGAACTACTAACAACCGGTAACTAAGTACTGCGTATGACCGAATCAGCTCCACCTCCCGCTCCGTCACCAACTCAGCGCACACCAGAAGCGCCCTCCACTCGATCACCCCACCGCCGCTCAGGTAGCCACAGTGGCGACCGCCGTGGCGGCACCGGCACCGCCACAAGACGCATCCAGCGCCTCCTGCGGCGTCCCACCTCTCGCCCAGCTACGCGCGTCGCCACCGCTGATTACTACCCCGAGCCTGCGGCCCCGGGTACCGTACGCATCGTCCCCTTAGGCGGGGCCGAGGAGGTCGGTCGCAATATGCTCGCGGTTGAGAACGGGGCCACTGGCGACATCATCGTCTTCGACGCGGGCTTCCAATTCGTCTCAGAAGATGGTGGCCCCGGTGTGGACTACCTCCTGCCTAACACGAGATATCTCGAGAAATACGCGAGTAGGGTCGCGGGCGTGGTGATTACGCACGGTCACCTCGACCACATCGGCGGTATCCCCTTCATCTTGCCGCGCTTCGGCACGCCGCCTATCTACACCCAAGAGCTGACCGCGCTTATGATTAAGAAGCGCCAGGAAGAGTACCCGGACGTCCCCCGCCCCGAGATTACCGTCGTGAAAGTGGGCGACTCGGTGACCATTGGCAAAACGCGGGTGACCTTCTTCCCTGTTACGCACTCCATCCCCGACTCGATGGGCGCCTCGCTTGAGACGCCCGAGGGCAACGTCGTTATCTCCGGAGACCTCAAGCTCGACCACGACGATGGTATCCCTTCCGAGCGCGAGCAGCGTGTGTGGGGCGAGGTCGGAAAGCATAAGAATATCTTCTTCATTGGCGACTCCACCAACGCCGAGAAGGACGGCTTCTCCATTCCCGAAAAGCGCGTCAATCAGACCTTAGAAGACATCGTGAAGACCGTCTCGGGTCGCCTCATCATCGGTACCTTCGCGAGCCAGTTCGAGCGTATGGTGATGATTATCAAGGCTGCCGAGAAGCACGGCAAACGAGTGGTCACCGAGGGTCGCTCGATGAAGACCAATCTTGAGATTGCCGAGAAAATGGGCCTCTTGGCCGTAGATAAGGGCACTATCATCCCCTCAACCGAAATTGGCAACTACCCACCCGACAAGATTGTCATCCTCTCCACGGGAGCGCAGGGAGAGGAGTTCGCCGCCTTGATGCGCATCGCGACCAAGCAGCACAAGTACATCACCTTAAACGAGCGCGACACCATCGTGCTCTCCTCATCCGTCATCCCCGGCAACGAGATAAACGTGCAGAAGCTCAAAGACAATCTCTACCGCTCAGGCGTCACCCTCATCCACTACCGTTCCTCGGACGTCCATTCGACTGGCCACGGCAACACGGGCGAACTCGTGTGGATTAATAAGCAAGTGGGGGCGAAGTTCTTCATGCCCTACTACGGCTACCGCTCGATGACCACCTGCCACGCCAAGGCGGTGGAGCAGAGCGGCTTCCCCAAGGAGAACACCATCATCCCGGACAATGGCCTGGTCATTGACGTCATCGGTGGCGAGACGCTCCACATCCACAAAGAGCGGGTGCCCAGCGCCGCGATGGTGGTGGACGGCTTCACCATCGGCGATATGCAGGAGGTCGTCATACGCGATAGGCAGGCGCTCTCTAAGGATGGCATGTTCGTCATCATTGCCTCGGTCAATATGAAGACTGGCAAGCTGCGGAAGTCCCCGGACATCATCAGTCGCGGCTTCGTCTACCTGCGCGAGAACCAGGACTTACTGAATCAAGCTCGACTCCTCATCAAGAAGACGATTGAGGACTCGACCCGCGGGATGAACCCGATTGACCTCGACTACGTGAAGAACGGCCTCTCCGACACGATGGCCGGATTCCTCTTCACCCGCACCAACAAGGCCCCGATGGTTATTCCAGTGTTAATAGGCATGTAACTATTTGGCTCAGCCTTCGGTTTGAATGAGGGGCTACATTTGGAGGTATGCCGATGTCAGAC
>DATEBU010000060.1:0-12133 GCA_036516675.1 Minisyncoccota bacterium | reverse complement strand
CCTCGCTCTCCATCGCGCTCGAGAGCTCTATCTTGGCCTTCTCGGCAGCTTCGTCGAGGCGCTGGCGCGCGAGCGCGTCGCCTAAGACATCAATGCCGCTCTCGCGTCTAAATTCGGCTGCGAGCCAGGCAATAATCTTCTGGTCAATGTCCTTGCCACCCAGGTGGGCATCGCCATCGGTACTCTTGACCTCGATCACGTCGTCGCCCACCTCAAGGATGGAAATGTCGAAGGTCCCACCACCGAAGTCGAAGACGGCAATCTTCTCATCCTTCTTTTTATTAAAGCCATAAGCAAGGGCGGCGGCCGTTGGCTCGTTGATGATGCGCTTCACCTCAAGCCCAGCAATCTGCCCCGCAGCCTTGGTCGCGCTCCGCTGGTCGTCGTTGAAGTAGGCCGGGACCGTGATAACCGCCTCGGTAATCTTTTCTCCGAGTCTAGCCTCCGCATCGGCCTTCAGCTTGCCGAGAATCATCGCGGAGACCTCTTCAGGCCGGTACCACTTGTCACTCATCTTAACCTCGATGCCGCCATTGTCGGCCTTGCGCATCTCGAAGGGGACGGCCTCCCTATCCTTCTTGACTGCTGGCTCGTCGAAAGAGTGCCCAATGAAGCGCTTGATCTGGAAGATGGTGTTCAATGGGTTCGTTACTGACTGGCGCTTGGCGAGGGTGCCGACGACGCGTTCGCCGTTTTTGCCTATTGCGACGATAGAGGGGGTCGTGCGCGCGCCCTCCGCGTTCTCAAGGACGCGCGGCTCACCTCCCTCGACTATTGCCATTGCGGAGTTCGTGGTGCCCAAATCGATGCCTAGGATTTTTGCCATAGATGTATAAATTAGATTGCTATTTTACTCCCTCTTTCTCACTTTTCAAAATGCGTGATGCGCACTTTGGCGGGGCGAACGAGCGCCTCACCGAGACGCCAGCCCCGCTCCAAGACCGCGCTCACCGTGTCGTCTTGCGCCTCCGACTCTGCCACGTCAGCACCTAAGGTCTCGTGGAGGGCCGGGTCGAAGTGCTCGCCCACCTCCCCCACTGGCGTGAGGCCAAGGGTGACGAAGGCCCCCTCAAGCTGTTTGGCGATGCCTGCGAAGCCCTCAGGCAACTCACCGCCTGCCTGCGCAGGCAGGCTCGCTTTAGCCCGCTCAAGCGAGTCGAAGGCCGGCAGGAGGAGCTCGATGGCCTTCACCACGCCGCGCACGCGCTCGTGTATGCGCTCTTGGTCGAAGCGCTTGAGCGCGTTCACATAGTCGGCCTTGGCCCTCTGCCAGCCGTCCATATACTCCTGCTTCTCGGCACGTAAGCGCGCAATCTCCTCGCGGAGCTTCTTGACCTGTGCATCCCGCCCGTCCTCCTCTTCGTCTGGGGCAATCTCAATATCTTCCTGCTCGTCCCTAAACCCCGCCTCATCAGCGGGGTCGGGCGAACTTCTTCCGGAAGTTGTAGCCATACCTCCTCACTATGCAGCGACGGGTGTACCGGAAGTGATTTCTATGGGAATGCCGGCCACCACGTTTTTTGTGAGCCCTTCTCGCGGGAGTTGATTAGCGGCATCAAGCATCTCAATGCCAAGGAGGTTACCCTTCTTATCAAGGTCAATGATGACTGAGTCGCTCATTTCCACGGTCTTTGCCACCTTGCCCTTGCGCAAGGTCATATAGGCTGCGTTTGCAATTTTGTCGTAGGTGATTTTCATAGATAGTAGGCCGTGATTACGAAATAGTCGTTCTTTCGGTCGCGGAATCCGTCTCGGGAGTATACCACAACATGGATTAACGCTTTGACCACTGTGGAGCTTTGCGGGCTTTTTTGAGGCCTGGCTTATTGCGCTCTTTGGCGCGGGGGTCACGGGTCAAGAGATGCGCGCTCTTAAGAGTGGCGCGGCGGTCGGGCTCCACCGTCTGGATGGCACGCGCAATAGCGTGGCGCACCGCCCCTGCCTGGGCAGAGATACCGCCTCCTTCGACGTGCGCCGCGACAGAGTAGTTGTGAGCGGCCTCTGCAGTGGCGAAGGCCTCAAGTGCGACGCGGGCGCGCTCTTCAGTATGGAAATAGTCTTTCGGGCTCTTGCCGTTGACCATCAAGGTATTCTTGTCGGCCTCGTGCATGCGCACGGTCGCGCGAGCGGTCTTGCGGCGTCCTACGGTGTGTATGAACTGGGTAGCCATACCTATGCTGTAACGACGAGATTTTTCATTCTAGGTGTTCTAAGCCGATTCCGGGGAATCATCCCATCTACCGTCTTCCTGACGACCTCCTCGATACCCTTCTTGGTAATCATCTCCGCCATGCCCACCTCTCGCAGACCGCCCGGATAGCCCGTGTAGTGCGTGTAAACTTTGCCCTTGACCCGCCGGGTGGGCAGGTGGAGCTTGCTCGCGTTCTCGATGGTAACGACGACCGGGTGGGCACGATTCTTGGTCACAAGCGCGGAGCGCTTGCCGAGCAGGGCGTGAGCCGCCTCGCTCGCCACGCGGCCGAGGGTACGGTCGGTCGCGTCAATGGCGTAGGTGGTTGCTTCTGGCTCGTGGTACGTGGTCATAACAGGTGGAAAATACTAGACAAATGCAATGTACGCAAGCTTACGGGCGTCATTGTGCCCTCGCTTCGTGCGCTTGACCACCCGGGTGTAGCCACCAGCACGGCTGGCGTAACGCGGGCCGATGGCGCTGAAGAGCTTCTTCACCGCCGCATCGTCCTGCAGGCGAGCGATGGCGAGCCGGCGACTGGCAAGTGTCCCCTTCTTCCCATAGGTAACGAGTCGCTCAACGAAGGGGCGGAGCTCCTTGGCCTTGGCCTCGGTCGTCGCGATGCGCTCATGGAGGATAAGCGAACGAGCCTGGGCACGCAAAAGCGCCCGGCGCTGATTGGCTGGCCTATTGAAGATACGAGGTCGTGCGCGTTGGCTCATGGTGACTATTCACCGCCCTTGAGGGCGAGGCCGTGGGCGGCAAGCGCCTCACTTATCTCCTCGACCGCCTTCTCCCCGATGCCCTCGAGGTCAAGGATAGAGACTGCGGTGCGACGCGCAAGACCTGCGGCGCTCTTGATACCAGCTTCCTCGAGTGCCGAGACGGTGCGGGTGGAGAGGCCGAGCTCAGCGACCTTCAATTTCGCTGGGTCGATTTCGGAGGCCGCCGCGCGCCTAACGCGCGGCGTGCTCTCCTCCTCGGCAGCTACTGCCTCCTGGAAGCCGACGACGGCCGAGAGCTGGTGAATCATTACCTCGATAGACTGCTCGAGTGCAACCCTCGGAGCTATGGTACCGTTGGTCTCGATAAGGATGCGGAGACGATTAAAGTCAGTCCGGTCGCCGACTCGCATGTTCTCCACCTCATAGTTTACGCGGCGAATGGGGGTGAAGGTGGCGTCAAGCGCGATGGTGCCAATATCCACCTTCTCCTTGGTAAGCATCTCGCGCGCGATGTAGCCCAATCCGCGCTCAATAGTCGCCTCAAGAGTGAGCGAGCCTTTGCCGGCTAAGTCGGCCAGGTGCATCTCGGAGTTCGCAATCTCAACCTGGCTTGGGAGCTTGAAGTCCTTCGCCGTGACCTCCCGTGCGCTACTCACCGAGAGTGCCACTGTCTGCGGCTCATCGCCATGGAGGACGAAGTTAACCCGCTTCAAGTTCAAAAGTAGCTCCATAACAGTCTCCCGCATGCCCTCGATGGTGGCGAACTCATGCTGCACGCCCTCAATCTTGACCTGGGTCACCGAGGCGCCCGGCAAGGAGGAGAGGATGATACGGCGGAGGCTGTTACCGAGCGTGTGGCCATAGCCCGGATAGAGCGAGTCTATCTCGTAGATGCCCTGATTCTCCGCTTCAGAGACGATGCGGGGCTTAGACGGAAGTGTGATGTGGTATTCCATAACTCAATCGGTTACCTTTAAATTTTTAAACATTTCACTAGCGCGTGTAGAACGAGAGCACCGCCCCAAGGTCGCCCGCCGGGTCCGCGGTCTCGGCAGTCGGGCGCGCAGTCACCTTGCCCTCAAGCGCCTTGGTGTCGAGAGCAAGCCACGAGGGCATCGAGCGCTCGATAGCTCGCTCGGCGAGGCCAATAAGCGTGCCATGACTCTTGGACCCCTCGCGGACACCCACCGCATCCCCCACCGAGAGCGCGTAGGAGGGGACGCGGACCTTGCGGCCGTTGACCGTCAGGTGGCCGTGGGCCGCCATCTGCCGCGCGGCGCGGCGCGTAGGCGCGAGACCGAGCCGCCACGCGACATTGTCGAGACGCATCTCGAGCGCCTCGTGGAGTCGCTCAACCGGCTTTGCTCCTTTCCTCGCAAGCGCCTTGTCCACATAGTTGCGGAACTGCTTCTCCGGTAACCCATAGGTGATGCGCACCTTCTGCTTCTCAAGCATCTGCTTGCCATACTCGCTCTGGCGGCCACGTGAGCGGCGCTTATTGCGTGCACTTCGGTCTGCGGAGACAGCAAACTTCTGGGTCTGCGCCTTCTCGAAGACGGTTGCGCCGAGGCGCTTAGCAAGCTTGTAACGTGGGCCAGTTTTCATAGCATGGTGAGTACAGTTGAACTATACGCGTCGGGGCTTAGGCGGCCTCGGGCCATTGTGTGGGACGGGAGTGGCGTCCTTGATGGTGCGAATTTGGATGCCCTTCCCTGCAAAGGCTCGGAGCACGCTCTCACGGCCGGCACCCACGCCACGGATAACAACGGCAGCCTCCTTAAGCCCGATGAGGAGGCTCTTCTCGCCGAGGAGCTCTCCCACCTTGCTCGCAGCATAGGGAGTGGACTTCCTTGCCCCCGAGAAGCCAAGCGCGCCAGAGGAAGAGCCGATAACTACGTTCCCGCTCTCATCCGTGATGACGGCCTTGGTGTTGTTGAAGGTAGCCTCGATGTGAAGGATGCCCTTCTCGAGGCGGCGCTTGCTGACCTTGGAGAGAGCACGGTCCTTGCGCCCCTGGTCGAGGCCGCGTCCGCGCTTCTTGATAATGCGTTTCTTTCCCATGATGTTTGCAATTATATGTTGAGGAAACTACGTTTTCTCAAGCGTGCGGCGACCACTGGTCATCGTCTTCCTCACATTGCCGCGACGCGTACGCGAGTTGGTCTTGGTACGCTGGCCGCGCACGGGGAGCCCCTTCTCATGGCGAGAGCCGCGAACAGAACGGATATCCTTCAATCGCTTAATATTCTGCCCAATCTCGCGGCGGAGCTCACCCTCAATCAGATACGCCTCGGCAAGCGAGCGAATCTTCTGTTCCTCGGTGCTGGTCAACTCGCTCCCCTTCTTGGCGAGCGGTACGCCCGCCGCAATGAGGATGTCGCGCGCCCTTGTCGCCCCAATGCCAAAGATAAGCGGCAGGGCGTAGGCGAGCTGCTTATTGTCTGGGAGAGTGACGCCGGCGATACGCATAAGTCTTAAATATCAAATCCCAAGCACGAAATTCCAATTATTGAAATTTGAAAATTAGAAGTCATTTCGGATTTGGTGCTTGTGATTTGCATATGGTTTAGCCTTGGCGCGCCTTGCGACGTGGATTGCGCTTGTTGATGCGGTAGAGGCGCCCTCCACGACGGACGAGCTGGTCTCCTGGCTGCTGGACTTTAATAGATGCCCGGACCTTCATGATGTGATGAGTTTGTTTGTTGAATTGAAAATGGCACACTACGAGAGCCTGCGTACGATACGCGCGCGACCCCCGTACGGGTCAAGCACCATATCCACCTGGTCACCGACTAGGACCCGGATACGGTGCAAACGCATCTTGCCGGCAAGGTACGCAAGGATGAGCTGGCCCTCTCCGCTCGGAGCTCCTTCGACAACCTCTTCGGGGGGCAGCTCCGGTGGTGGGATCCGCACACGGAATAACGAGTCAGGCAGAACCTCTTCGACGGTTCCGACCGTCGTCTTCTTCTCCTCGCTATCACTCATGCGGATACCGTATCACTGTAGCAGGAGGCGCAAGCTGCGTCAAATAGACCCCGAGGCGGCTCATTTAGGTTGCTGGCTCACCAAGAATGACCGTAATGGCTGCCGGGTCTTCAGGGAAGCTCTGCCGCCAGAAGGGCCGTAAAACCAGGACCGCCCGTTTCACCTCGGGGTAGTTGGTGAGGATAATCTGAGCCTCCGAACGGCTTTTGCCAGCCATTGCGGTGGCTATCTGCATCGAGTCCACCTTCGATACCAGCAGAGCGGTGCCTGAGAGGGAGAAGGAGAAGCTCTCGGCGTTTGAGCTCGGGAAGCCTGAGGAGGGGGTGAGGATAAGAGTGGTGCCCGAGCTCATCAAAACCTGAGCCCCATTACTCCCAGAGGTTGAGGAGGCAATTGCGCTCGCGAGCGCCACGCTCGGGAACACGACCGCAGTGATGGTGCCTTCGACCTGAATGTTGGCCTTACCCGTCTCCGCGGGCGCTGGTGCAAGCTCGCGGTACGAGCTGGTCGCCGCGCCGGGCAAGAGTACGTATCCCTCGGGCACCTGCGAGGCGAGTGCGGCCTCTAGGTCGGTAGTGAGCGAGCTCGAAAGCGAGTCCACAGCAGCCTGCGCGTCCCCAGACTCCACGACTGGCACGGGTCCAACGGCCCCGCCCGTCATCGCCTCTGCCGAGCGAGCATACACCATGCTTGCTTCAGGGCTCCCTGCAAGTCCGGGGACCGTGAAGGAGGAGGGTTCAATGTTGTAGGTAGGTCCCGGCGCGCTCGCGACAACCTGCACCGTCACGGAACCAGGCTTGTCGGCTGACCCAGCAGGAATCGTCACCCCCTTCGGGATCTTGAAGATAAGCCCGGCAGCGGTCGCGAAGCGTGTCGTGGCGACGAGCTGCTGCGGTTTCGACTGTGTGTTGTAGATAGTGATGTTCCCCAATGCAGAAGTGCTTACCTGCTTAGTACCGCTCGCCACTACACTTGCAGAGGCCGTCTTCTTGGTCGAGACGAGCGTGAATGGCAACTCGCTTGAGGCACCGGCGGTAAAGGTGCCATCGGCAGGCGCCGCGGAAGTGGAAGGCGTTATTTCAATTTTCGCCCCCGAGAAATACATGAGCATTGCGGCCGAGCCCGCAATCACTACCAGTGCAACAAATACGATAAGATACGGGAACCGGCTCCTAGGGGGTCGTGGGACGGGACGACCGCCCGGTGGCGGAGGTGGCGGGCTACCCGGCGGCCCTGTCCGCCGCGATGGCGGGACGATGTCTTCAAAGGTTCGCATGGAGGAAGTATAGCAGCCTCTGGCAATGCGGCGAATAGCCCATGTGTATTAGTCGCCCACCGCGCCGAGGGCGGCGTACTGGACCATGAGTGCCAGCCGGATGTCGGGTAGCGCCTCTGCAGTCATTGCCACCTGTGCTGCGGACATTCTAGAGACCGGGATAATCTTGGGTGGGTCGTCCGAGAGCCAGAGAGTACCGAGCTTTGCCTCCTCAAGTGCGCGAGCATGTGCGGGTGCCTCGGCTCCGTCAGCTACGAGCAGGATGGTGTGTGGCAGGGGGTAGGAGGCGGCAACCTGTCGGAGTGCCCCATCCACGGCCGCAACCCAGGCGTCCTCCTCTTCTCCACACGGGAACTCCTGCACCGCCACGAGCATGCGAGCACGCACCAATGAAAGCACGGCCGTGTGACCTGCTGCGTCGAGGATAAGCATATTCCGCTCGTGCGGGAATGCGGCTGAGAGCGCGCGGTAACGGAGCGTCGGGCCACCGATGAAGGTGGGGTGCGAGATAGGGAACTTCCGACGGATAAGAGTGTGTATAGCCTCGATAATGCCGGAGTGAATCCACGATATGAGAATAAGGAGCGTTGCGCGCCGGGCCATCTGGCCAAATGGGCGCGCAGTCTCGTAGCCGTTCAGGCGGATACCTACCACGTGTTGCTCGACGGTGCGGTCAGAGTCCTCGGTGAGTGCGGAGCGTGAGCGCTCAAGTATTTCGGCGAGCGTTCGGCGGGTGAAGGTAAATGGCTCTTGCTCACGCTTCTCCTCCATATGCATAGTCGTCTGCTGCCACGGCGCATCTATCGAGATGGTGGCTTCGTCAATGCGGCCGCTCCCGGTCAGGCGCCCGAGAGCGGCCGCTCCCTCAGTGCCGAGAGCCTCGCAGACCATCTCAAGCGCCCGCTCCATCGCCGTCTCGGGCGGCTCGTCTGGGTGGATGATGATAGGTACGCGCTTATTGTAGCAGAGGATGGGTGTCGAGTCCGGCAGATAGGCGGCGCAGGCGCCCGCTACCGAGGAGGGCCCCACGTCAATCAAGAGACGCGCAACTCCGCGCCTCGGGTGCGCTCCAAAGCGCAAGAAGCTCATATGCTTTTATTCTAACACTGCTCTGATGCGTCTTACCCCCGCTGCTGATGCTTCTTCTTTCACAATCTTAAACTTTTTATCCTCCGCGCCAATCTCAGCGGTGTTGGCGACGTGTGGTCCACCACAGAACTCGATAGAGAAGGCACCATCAAGCGGGCCAACTGAATAGACCGAGACCATATCAGGGTAGTTAGCGCCAAACTCGTGCTCTGCCTCAAGTGCCTCAGCATCTTCGAGGCGCATATCCGTGCGGATTACCGGTAGCCCCTCGGCTATTTTCTCGTTCACCATCTTCTCTACCGCAGCAATTTGTTCCGGGGTCATCTTCTGTCCATAAGAGAAGTCCATTCGCAGTCGCTCGCTCGTGATGTTAGAGCCGCGCTGGTGCACCCCGCTCCCGACCACCATCTGGAGCGCCTTCAGCAAGAGGTGATGAGCAGTGTGGTACCTGACCGTCTGCTCGGCATGGTCGGCCAATCCACCCGCAAACTTCTGCGCCGCCCCCGCTCGCGAGAGCGCCTGGTGCTCTTCCATCAGCTTCCCTACTGCCTCCTGGTCTATCGTGAGCCCGCGCTCCTTCGCGATCTCCTCGGTAAGCTCGACGGGGAACCCGTAGGTTGTATACAACATACATACCGCTTCCGGCTCAATGTTGGGTCTCGTAGACCCAACATGCTTCTCGAACTCCCGCAGACCCTGTACCAGCGTCCTGCGGAATTGCACCTCCTCTTTTTCAAGTTCGCTCCTGATTCTACTTGCGGCCGCTTGAACAAATGGGTACGCATCCGCGTATGCTGCGCCAAACCCGCTTGCCACCTCGGCCAAGACAGCATCCTTGATACCAAGCTTGTCCGCCTCGCGTATCGCACGGCGGATGAGCCGCCGGAGCACATAGCCTTGCTCGTTCGGACCCGGTACGACACCCGAAGCAAGCATAAAACAAGCCGCCCGCACATGGTCCAGAACAACCCTAAATGACCGAATGTAGGACATCGGATGTCCTACATTTGAGTAGGACTTGCCAGAGCGGGTCTCAAGCACTTGGCGTGCCGCGTCGAAGACATCGATCATGAAGACATTGGGATTATCGCGAGAGGCAGCGGTGAGGCGCTCGAGGCCGCCGCCAAAGTCTACGTTCTGTTTTGGTAGCCTCTCAAACGACCCATTTGCCTGTTTGAGGTACTCCATAAAAACAGAGTTGCCGATTTCCATGAAGCGCCCGCAGTCACAATTGGTGTGGCAATGCTCTCCGAAGGCTGTGTCATGCTCAACCGAGGTGAACTCGTAGAAAATTTCAGAATCAGGCCCGCCGGGCTCGCCTGCGGGCATCTTGTCAGGGGTGCCCGAACGGCTCCACCAGTTCTTCTTGGCATCGTAAAAGCTGATATGATTATCGGGCACACCAATCTTTTTCCAAATCTCCGCGGACTCAGTGTCCTTGGGAAGCCTGAGTGCGGCGTCGCCGGCGAAGCAGGTGACCCAGAGCCGCTCTTTGGGGAGCCTGAGCTCCTCGGTCAAGAATGCGTAGAGCCAGGGCAGCTGCTCGGCCTTGAAGTAGTCGCCAAGCGACCAATTGCCGAGCATCTCGAAGAAGGTAGTGTGGCGATTGTCCCCGACCTCCTCAATGTCCTCTGCGCGGAATGAGAGCTGGCTATCTACAAGCCGCGAACCTTCGGGGTGCGGCTGCCCCAAGAGGTACGGCACCAATGGCTGCATCCCGCTACTCGTGAAGAGTGTGGTCGGGTCGTTCTCGGGCACAATAGGTGCCGAAGGGATGATGACATGCCCCCGTGCCTTAAAGAAATCCAGATATCGCCTCCGTACTTCGCTGACCGTCATGCAGGAGACGATAGCATAAGGAGCCGTCAGAGATAACTCTTGATGATGGCAATCGTCTGCGCACCCGTCGTGTCGCGCAGCTTGCGCGCGGGGATGTTCACGTGCGCGAGAGCGCGAGAAGAGGAAGTGTATGTCCAGCGGATCTTCGGGTCTGATGGCGCTGCAGGCTTCAAGGATCCGGAGACCCACACTTCCTACTGCGTCGCCGTATGGCCGGGGCACAAAAGCGAGAGGAGGCTGCGCTTCTATGTCACTCTCTCGACCGGTGAGATCTTTCTCGTCGAGCGCTCCATGAAAGAGGCGGTGCTACTACTCCACCTCGACCCGCCGCTGCCGCAATACGTTCGCCGAGAGGCCGAGCGGCTCATCCGGCGTTATATCGAACTCCCCGAGCCAGCATGATGCCCGTACAACAACCCCGCCACGCGCCGCAAGGCCTGGCGGGGTTCGCACGTCCAGGCTTCACTTCACCAGCTTTTCGAGCTCCACGACGTCCGCCTCGATGGCGGCGAGGCCCTCGCGGAAGATGGCGGGCTTGTTGGTATCGAGCCCGCACGCTTTGAATATGTCGTAGGGCGACTGGCTCTCGCCTGCAGCGAGGAACCCATCCACTTTTTTAATAAACTCTGCATCCTTTTCGAGGTGTCGATGGAGCGCAGAGCTGATGAGCTGGCCATAGGCGTAGGAGTACACGTAGAAGAAGCGGCGGATGTGACTCCAGTGGACGAAGAAGTAGCCGTCGGCGCGCTCAAGCTTGACCGCAGGCCCCAGATACGAGCCCATGTACTCATTCATAAGGTCCGCAATCTGCTCCTTGGGCACGTACCCGTCCTTGCGTACGGCCTCGTGGAGCGCTCGCTCGAAGCGGAAGCACGCAATTTGGCGAAAGACCGTCCCCACATTGTCCTGGGTCTTGTCGTGGAGCGCGACCAAGCGCTCAGCGCTTGGCAAGGTGGCGATGACCGCGTTTAGGGCTGCTGTCTCGAAGAAGGTGCTCGCCGTCTCGGCGGTGGAGATGGGGTGGCCCTGGTAGAGGGGGCGCTGGCTCTTGGCGCGCTCGGCGTGGATGGCGTGGCCCATCTCGTGCGCGAGCGTCTTCAGCGACTCAAAGGTATCAATGTGATTGAGGAGTACGTAGGTGGGAATGTTCACTCCCGAGGCGCAGAAGGCGCCGCCACCCTTGCCCTTCTTGGGGTACACATCTGCCTGGCCGTTTGCGAGGAGCCGGTCGAATGTGTCAGCGTAGAGTGGACTCAACCCACCAAACACCTCCCGCATGGTGGCGACCGCCTTATCAAAGGGTATCTTGGTCTCCACCCGCCCAACATGCGCCGAGCGGTCGGCGTAGGTGAGCTGCCGCTCCTTCAGCAACCTCGCCTTCACCTTATAGAAGCGATGTGCGATAGAGGAGCCCTCGGCTACCGCGTCTACCAAGGCGAGGATGCTCCGCGGCTCGTTCTGGTAGCTCTTGATAGTCGCCTCGTAGGGAGTCGTGAAGTGGCGAAGCTCGTCCTCAATCTTCTTGGTGGTGTACACCGCGTTAATCTCGGCCTCGGCCGTGTCTCCCATACTCTCGTAGACCTTGCGCACTTCGCTGTAGAGTGCGCGACGCTTCTTGGTGGGGAGGTTCTGCACCATGGCCTCAGCCTCGGGCAGCGGGAGCACCTTGCCGCCGTAGCTCACCGTCTTTTTATTCAAAATATTCTCGGTGGCTTGGAGCCAGCGACCGTAGGAGACATCGCCGAGCAGATTCAGAATCTTCTCTTCGGGTTCGGAGAGGTCGTGTCTGGCAGCTTCGAAGAGCTGTGTGAGCCAGTAGCGATAGTGGGCGAGGGCAGGGGCGGCAAGGAACTTCTTTTGCATGGGGGCCGGTAATTTCCCTATTTCAAGAGTGAAGTAGATGAGCAGGTTGCCACGCTTAGTGCCCCTATCGTCGAGCTTGGCTGCGAGCGCTTCAGCCGCCTTGTCTTCCACATCAAGCTCCTTGCGGAAGGAGGTGTAGTACCCCGCCTTCCCTGCTCTCAT